>DAOVRB010000254.1 GCA_030628325.1 Methanomicrobiaceae archaeon
AAAGCTGCAATATCCTGACTGAGACACGCGGATACCATAATGTGTGGATAGCACTTTTCGACGACTCAGAAAAACTCATTATAACGGCAAAAGCAGGGATCGGGGATCAATTCAGGGAGATAACTGAACAGCTCAGAAACGGGCAGATGACAGAATGTGTTAGATCGGCACTTGAAAATAAAGGTGTTTTCACAACAATTGATCCAAAAAAGACCTGTGCAGACTGCCCTTCCCCATCCGGATGCATAGGTGGAGGAACCCTCACAATACGTCTGGAATACGGCGAAAAGGTCTACGGTCTAATCTCTGTTTCGGTTCCGGAGGAATATGCAGACGACCCGGACGAACAGGCCCTCTTTGATGAGATCGCAGGGGATATCTCATTTGCCCTGTACAGCATGGAGAACGAGGAGAAGCGGAGACTCGCTGAGAAAGAACTTGAAGAGAAGGGGGAGTGGCTTTCAACAACACTCAGCAGCATCGGCGATGGTGTGATTGCAACTGACACTGACGGCATTGTTACTTATCTTAACCCTGTTGCTGAGAACCTGACAGGATGGACAGCAAAAGAAGCCACAGGCAGATCGCTTCTGGATATATTTAATATTAAAAATGAATACACGTTAGAGACTGTACAGAATCCTGTTCACAGGGTACTTCAGGAAGGCCTGGTTGTCGGCCTTGCAAACCACACACTTCTCTTTGCCAGAGACGGGACAGTATGGCCCATTGATGACAGTGGTGCCCCAATCCGGAACAAAAAAGGTGAGATTACAGGTGCCGTCTTAGTCTTCCGTGAGATCAGCAGGCGTAAAGAGGCAGAGAAAACCATACTCGCTGCCAGACAGAGACTTGCGAACACAATAGAATTCCTGCCTGATGCCACTTTTGTTGTAGACAATAAAGGTGTGGTGACCTCATGGAACCGGGTAATAGAAGAGATGACAGGAGTGCTAAAAGAGGATATTCTTGGAAAAGGCAATTACGCATACTCTATGGCTTTTTACGGCGAGAGACGGCCATTACTAATTGATTTCATCACAAAACCAGATGTCGGAGGCGGATACGGGTATGATTTTATAAAAAAGACAGGGGATACAGTCTATACCGAGACCTATATTCCGGAGATCTATGGCGGAAACGGGGGATACCTCTGGGCAAAGGCATCACTGCTATATGATCAGGACGGAAAAGTTGCCGGAGCGATAGAAACAGTACGCGATATTACAGAGAGAAAAAGAAGTGAAACCAGACTTGCCGAAGAGAAAGAGCGTCTTGAACTCGCCGCCGAAGGGGCGTCACTGGGTGTATGGGACTATAATCTGATCACAGGAGAACTCGTTTTAAATGCATTCTGTACAGACTCACTCGGTTATCAGAGAGATAAACTCAAAGGAACATTTACTGCTTTTGCAAAACTGGTGCATCCCGATGACCTCATGCACATGATGAAGAGTTTCCAGGACCATACTGAAGGTAAAACGCCATTTTATGAGGTAAAGTACCGGATAAAAACAAGAGATGGTCAGTGGAAGTGGTTCCTTGACTGCGGAAAGCTTGTGGCACGAAACAAAGATGGAAAACCACTCAGGATGACCGGCATCCACATGGACATAACAGAGAAACAACAGTCTCATGACGCAATAAAAGAGGCAAATAAAAAACTCAACCTGCTCTCCGGCATCACAAGGCATGACATAAACAACCAGATAACTGCTCTTGAGGGATACGGAGAACTATTGCATGAGGTGATACTGGAGAGAACAGGAGAGAATTCAATGGAAACCGGATATATTTCTGCAATGAGAAAGGCAGGAACAACAATACAGCGTCAGATTCTCTTCTCCCGTGAGTATCAGGATATAGGAATCCATGCCGCAGAATGGCAGAATATCAGTGAAGTAGCCGCGAGAGTTTCCTCAATCTCCTGTTCTGGTAAAGTAAACCTTAATATTGATACAGGAGGTCTGAAAATCTTTGCAGATCCTATGCTTGAGAAGGTATTCTCCAATCTCTTTGACAACACAATAAGTCATGGCGGGAATGTAACAGAGATATCAGTCTCGTTTTACAGGGATGGTGACAGAGGTATCCTTGTCTTTGAAGATGATGGTGATGGTGTCGCAGATAAAATAAAACCACATATCTTCGACCGTGGCGTTGGGAGTAATACCGGTTACGGGCTCTTCCTGACAAAAGATATACTGGAAATCACTGACATTTCTATAATCGAAACCGGCAAAGAGGGTGAGGGCGCACGTTTTTTACTCACTATACCTGCTGACGGGTGGCAGACTGAATAGTTATAGTGGCGAACCTCTTTCTGAACCAGACCATACACACTTTTTTAGCTACAGATACCAGAATATCACATACAATGACTATCAGAGTCCTTGCTTTTGCCTGCAGTCCCCGCCGCCACGGGAATTCCGAAACTCTCCTCGATTATATGCTCGAATCGATGGCAGAGGAGGATGGAACGGATATAGAAAAACTTGCCCTGACTGAGATTACTATCAACCCGTGCAGGGGGTGCAATGCCTGCGAGAAACTGAACCGGTGCGTCCAGAATGATGACCTCAATTTCGTGCTGGAGAAAATTATTGAGGCAGACATTGTCATCCTCGCAGCTCCGATATACTGTATGGGTATCTGTGCCCAGGCAAAGGCGCTTGTTGATCGTGCACAGGTCTTTCGGTCAAGAAAATACGTCCTGCATCTGCCTGTTGTCCCTCCTGAGCGTAAAGGGAAGAGGATTGGCATATTTATCTCAACCGCAGGACAGGACTGGGATTATGTTTTTGACGCCGCAATCCCTCCCATCAAATGCTTTTTCCACGTTTCTGACATAAAGGAGAAGGACATTGAGTACCTGATGATTAATAATGTTGACCACAAAGGCGAAATTCAGAAGCACCCGACAGCAAAAGATGATGCAGAGACTCTTGGAAAAAAAGTTATTGCACGAATGCGGGAGATGAAAGGTGAGTGAAATGGCAATAAAAGTTCTTGGTATATCAGGAAGCCCAAACAGACACGGCAATACAGAGACGCTCCTTGACTATTTCCTTGATGGTGC
>DAOVRB010000308.1 GCA_030628325.1 Methanomicrobiaceae archaeon
AATCCGCTACTCTATCCATTCAGAGCATCCCTGCTCAGTCTCTGGCACCCTCAGGATCCACATGAACAATAATATCCTTCATTCCATCCAGATTGGCGATCAGGCTTTTTCTGGCATTTTCACCGATTTCATGTGCTGCAAGAATTGTAATATGCGGGTCCACCTCAATGTGGATATCCCCGAAAAGTTCATCAGGCCTGCCCCTGCACCTGAAATCGTGGTATCCGAGGACTCCGGGAATCTGCATTACGATTTGTCCGACCTCCTCCTCATAGTCTACAAGTCTGGCATCAGCAAGCACTGCACCTGACTGTTTAATAATACCAATGCCCATCCTTCCGATAAGCGCACCGATAACAAAGGCAATGACAGGATCAGCCTGGGGAAATCCGGCATTTACAACAAAAAAACCTGCAAGGACAGAAACTGAGACGAATACATCACTCTGTGTATGCTTTGAGTCCGCAATTAACAGTGCACTGCCCAGTTCTTCACCGATTTTTTTCTCATATAAAGCCACACCAATGTTAATTACAATTGTAACACACATGACGAAAACGGTAATTGTGGTGATTTCAGGGATAACAGGGTTTAACAGGCGGCCTGCCCCCTCCACAATAACCCAGCAGGCAGTAACCAGAATCAGTGCGCCAATCACAAGCGTGCCTAAGGTCTCAAACTTCCCATGCCCATAGGGGTGTTCCCAGTCAGGGGACTTCTCTGCCAGTTTTGTAGAAACAATTCCTACTATGTTTGAAACAGAATCAAAAGACGAATGCAGGGCATCGGCTACCATGCTCATCGAACCCGCTAACAGGCCGAACACCGCCTTTAATACCGCTACAATGATATTCAGCACCAGAATATACGCAAGTACCCGCCGCACTTTTTTGTAATTCAGAATATTACCCCCTGAATAATCCCATCACCGCATTCTCAGCCGCATTTTGAGTTTTTTCCTGTTATGCTCTGAGGAAAAATATGCGATAACAATCACAGTGATAACAATAATTATCGCGGCAACACCATATTTAACATCAATCATGAAGAGTTCCCGGATATACTCAGTCCCTAACGCAATCAGAAAACACCCGACAAGAGCACCTGCAGTAATTGAAAGAAAAACCCTGGATTTGTCCATCCCCATCATACGTCCGACAAGCGAGCCTGCGATACCACCTGTTCCCTGAAGCGGAAACATAACAAAGAGCGAAAGCCCTACTGCAGAGAGACGTTCAATCCACTGGTGTTTCCCAAAGAACCGGGTACCCTGACTCATAAACCCTTCAATCCATCTGCCAAGAACCGGTATTTTCAG
The DNA here is from genome assembly GCA_030628325.1 of Methanomicrobiaceae archaeon. GTDB lineage: Archaea > Halobacteriota > Methanomicrobia > Methanomicrobiales > Methanomicrobiaceae > DAOVRB01. The sequence continues at coordinate 1,319 of DAOVRB010000308.1, forward strand.
GGAGAGATCAAAATTCCAGGCCATAAAGAGGGCAGCGGTCGAATCCATGAGTGCCATTGAGAAAGCAACCAGATACCAGGGCAGACCAATTGAGACACCTATCGGAATAATAGTCTCTTTTCCGGCAGGAGGGATTACGTACAGGAACATCAGGCCGGCAATTGTCATGAAATCGTCATTGGTGATCAAAAACCGGAGTATGACAAGATACAGGCAGATAATCAGATATGGCATTGATAACTTCAGTACTCTTATGCCCAGAGGACTAAGTGAATGTAATTTTTGTATTACTGTATTATCTCCTGACATGCCCAGAACCACCACGAAGTCACAAAAAATGATTATAATTTTATTATCAGAGTTCGCTGATACGCCGCATCGCTTCTTTAAGTGTTAAAAGATCGGCAGCATATGAAAGCCGCAGCCATCCGGGTGCGTAAAAGGCACTTCCCGGTATCGCAGCAACATGTCCGTCATTCAGCCAGGTCTTTGCGACTTCCACATCATCCCCGCCGACATGTACAAATGCATAGAATGCACCTTCCGCGGGCGCAGTCTCATATCCCATATCAGAGAGTGCAGAAGTGACATAGTCACGCCGTTTCTCAAATTCCTGCCTCATATCCTCAACGCAGGTCTGATCTCCCTCAATTGCGGCAACCGCACCCCACATGGCAAATGTGGTCGGGTGGCTGATTGTGTGCTGCTGCACCTTAATCATCTGGCGGAGAATATCAGGCGGAGCTACAGTATAGCCGATACGCCACCCGGTCATCGCATATGCCTTTGAAAATCCGTTGATTGTGATTGTTCTCTCAGCCATGCCGTCCATGGATGCAATTGAGATATGCTCTTTTCCATAGATGAGTTTCTCATATATCTCATCTGACATCGCGATAATGTCATTGTCCAGAGAGATATCCTGTATGAGTCTCAGGGATTCCCGATCCATAACCGAGCCCGTCGGGTTGGACGGGGTGTTAAAGACTATCATGCGGGTCTCTGAGCTGACTTTCTCAAGAACAGAGTCATCCACCTGGAAGGTTTTTCTGTTTAGCGGGTGGTGGATGGCACGTCCGCCTGCAATCTGCACAGATGGTTCGTACGACACCCAGGCCGGATCGAGAACAATTACCTCATCACCCGGGTTTAACACCGCTTCCATCGCCTCATAGATGGAATTTTTTGCACCGCACGACACAAGGATGTCATCAGAGGTCGCAGGGATACCGTTCTCTGTACTGACCTTTTCAGAGATTGCGTGCCTGAGCTCATTTA
>DAOVRB010000267.1 GCA_030628325.1 Methanomicrobiaceae archaeon
ATCAGGGTTTTTAGAATCGAGAAAAACGGGGATTATGTTTGCTCCCCTTGCTTCAAATTCCCTGAATACCGCATGGTCTCCCTCAAGATCGCCTGATTTGTAATGGCTTGCATAAAAGACCACACCAATGGTCGGCTTTGAGGGGTCATAGGTGCTGTTTGTGGCATACCACACCATGTATTCGTCCAGGTCATCAAACAACCCTCCGTCAGGATGATAGATACCTTCCAACGGAGTAACGACAGGCTCTTCTACAGTTATATTTGAACTGCAGAAACTAGCGCTCAGATAATTGATCAATCTGCGTGCATTCTCAGGTCCGCTGTAACTCCAGTATTTCTCAACTGCAGTGTGGTTACTCATGTCAACTGTGCCAAGGTAATCGTATGTACCGCCATGTATGACAACAACAGGTATCCCGAGAGGAGTTGCATTATTCACTGCAGGTTCAATAATGTCTATTCCCGCCCCGAACATCTCCATGAATATCAGATCATATCCCGTAAGGTTGAGATCTGCAGGCAGGCATTTTGAAGCATAAACAGTAACATCAGCTGTACTCTTTTTTCCAGCCTCCGAGTACATCGGGACATAGCTCTCACCGCCTATTATTATCACAATCTTAGGTGCTGTGCCATTCATCTGACGCGGAGGATCAACCTCTGTAGTGTTACCAAAATAGAGGTTGTCCATGTAGATGAGCATATTCTGAATATTTTCATCTCCGCCATAACTCCAGTAACTGGTTATGTTCAGATCTGCAGACGTCCCGAAGGTGTTGCCTGGCGGGAGGTCATATACCACGAAAGTTGCGTTTTTATCAGCTGTTGCATTGATGTGATCAACTGTGGCGTTGTTGACTGACGCTAAGAAGATAATCGGGTCAGTACTGAAGTTATGTTGTTCTGCTTTAGTTTCGTTAAAGACGGACAGATTGAACGGAACCCCGCCTGTTGCATTGATGAGTGAAATCTGTCTCTGACTGTCATTGAGAACGATTGCGATAGCATCTGTTTTTTCCTGGTCAGAGTCGGATTCAGCTTTAACTGTCGTTTCAGGTTCCGTTCCAGGTTCTGTTTCGGGTTCCGTTTCTGTTTCGGGTTCCGTTTCCGTTTCGGGTTCCGTTACTGGTTCCGTTTCCGGTTCTGTTTCAGGATTTAGAGGAGGATCAACCGGAGCGGAGTTTCCACAATAGGTATTGTCCATATAGGTGATCATATTGCGGAGGTTTTGCTCACCGCCGTATGTCCAGTATGCTGTAATATCAGCATCTGCCGGTGTCCCGATCTCTTCTCCCGGTGGAAGATCGTATGCAACCACAGTTGTATCCATACCCATCGTTGCATTGATGTGGTCTACTGTGACGCTGTTTACTGAAGCGACAAACAGAAGAGGCTCTGTACTGAAATTATGCAGGAGCGCTTCTTCCTCACTAAACAGTGTTACACTCAGCGCCAGGCTGCCGGTCAGGTTTGCAGCTGTCAGCTGTTTTTGGGTGTCATTAAGGACAAAGGCAATACTGTTTCCATCTGCTGCCTGTACTGTCCCCACAAGCGGTACGGTTGTCTGAATTAACATAAATGATACAATTACCAGTGCGGCAATGATCATACGTTTTGTGTTGTTTTTGTAATTTGTCTCCATTTCTGAGCACCAATTTCATAAAATCATCTGTTCTGCAAGAGAGGCTGAAGGAGGTAAACCTCTACCAACTCAATTTTTATTGTTTAAGATCAAGTACATTTAACTTAATAAAAATGTTATGGAACAACTCAGAAGAATATTGTGTGGAAAAAAAAGGATGGCAGGTAAGAGTTTTGACTATTTTGACTATTTTACAGGTTCTTCATCAGGTACATAGATGATTTCACCATTTGCAAGACGATAGGCCGTACCCATTTTAGTACCCTGCCCCCCTGAGATTTCATCGGTCATATTAAGGATGGATATGGTTTTTCCGTCCTTGACAATGATCTGCATATCGGGCTGTCCCGGATTTTTAACGATAGTGAGGTCTGTTGTATCGTCAAGCATACCCGGGACATTATATGATAGCACGAGAGCAACCAGAAGAGCGACAGCAAACACCATTGCAACATCAAACAGATTTGCAACTCCTGAAAGCGGATCGTCATCATCTTCGTCTATAAATCTCTCCCTTCTCCTCATTTCAGCACATCCACAACATATTCCATATCACCAATGTCCTGGAGATACCATCGTTTCTTTGTGAGTAGCAGCGCATATGCGATTCCTGCGATGAGAAGGCCGAGAATTGTGGTGCTGAAGGCTATTACAAGATTGGATGCCAGCATCTGGATATCTCCTGAAGTGAGTCCCATAAGTGCCGGACCGAGCGGAATTAATGTCCCCATAAGGCCAAGCATAGGTGCTGTACGGGTCAGAATTTTTAGTTTGTCAAGTTTGCAGCGGAGTGTTATTTCATAATCCTGAAGCATTTTTTCTGATTCTATGGAGAATGTTTCATTCCCAAGTATGGTGCAAATCTCTCCCAGAAACTCCTTTATCTGGGGATTTGATTCAGAACCTCTCAAAAGAGCTGCTGCTTCTTCTGTCTGGTTTTCATGAATGAATTTTCTTGATTTATGAATGGTATCTTTCAGTTTTTTTAAATCACGCGTTCTCTCTGAGTACTCTGATACCATATGTCCAAGTGCGATGAGTGTCCATATAACGAGTGCCAGCAGTATAATTACCACGGGGTAGAGAAGTGAACCTGAGAGCAGGAACATGATTTGCATAATTGTAGATGAAATGTCCATTTTTTCTCCTTATTCGCGTTAGTGTGTCATTTTTCTTATAAGATATCCGGATAGAACGGGGATGCACAGAATCATCATGCCTGTAATGATATCTCCTGAATTAATAATTACTGATATTTCCGGGACATTTTTTGATTCTATGTACGCGGGTATAATCAGCGGGCAGAGCAGGTAAAAAAGACCGAGTA
>DAOVRB010000294.1 GCA_030628325.1 Methanomicrobiaceae archaeon
AGGGTCGGCAGTGAATCTGCACTTGCTGAATTCAACAATCCTCATGGCTCCTTTATTGATGGCGAGAAGTACATCTTTGCCTATAATATGAACGGGACTGTACTTGCACTACCTTTTCAGCAGGCGTTTTTAGGCAGGGACCGGTCTGAAACAACTGATTCAAACGGTGTCTGTTTAATCAAAGGGCTTATTGAGATTGCAGAAAACGGCGGGGGCTCTATATATTATATTTATACAAATCCGGCACATGATTACAGGAAAGAGTTAAAACTTTCATATGTCGAACCGGTAAATGATTCCTGGTTTGTAGGATCAGGAATTTACATCCCGGATGTCCCTGTGAATTTCAGCAAAGAGGATATTGAGGAACTTGTCTTAAGGGTTAAATCTGCAAGGCAGTATGCCCAGGAAAACAATAAACTGGTGGCAATTTCCGAATTTAACAACATTTCCGGAGAATTCGCAAAGGGTAGTTCATATATATTTGCCTATGGCATGGACGGGACAACACTTGCCCTTCCATATCAGCCCGAATTAATCGGAACAAACCGCCTGAATTTTACAGATATCCATGGTGTGCCTGTAATGAAGCTTGAGATTAGTGGAGCCCGAAATGGCGGCGGGTTTGTATATGTTGAATATTTAGATCCGGATTGCAATGAAAGCCGTTTTAAACTATGCTATGTTCTTCCGGTAGATGACTACTGGTTTGTAGGGTCGGGAATTTATACAGAAAGCATATGATAGTTTCATGCAAACCACGAAGATTAAAACTTCGTGGTCTGGCATATTTTTCAGGATTTTTCACGTCTCTGTTTTTCATCCGGCATACTCAGAGTATAAAGCCGGGTGTGGGCTGAATCACTCCGGCGTGGAAAAAAAAGGTATCTCAGTTTCTTACCGCTTTACTATATAAATCACTTCGTGATTTGTCATCAAAACGTGTGAGGCTGATGCCTCATACACGTTTACCATGAAAACGTGCCTGACGCTTACGCGTCATGCACGTTTTCTGGAACTGTCCATATATGAGACTTCAAAACCGGGGATTACTACTCTTACAACAGGTATCTTTGTTTTTGACATACTACAGACACATACACGTTCAGCATGATGACTGATCTCCTCAAGTGCATGTTTTATATTTTCGTCCAGGTATTCTGAACTAAGATCTGGGACTGTGTTAATATCGGTCTCCCCGGCTTCTGCAAACCACATCCTGTTAATGCGTTTCATGCGTTCGTAACCGGCTTTCTCAAGGATCTCTCTTCTTCTTGAGGTATTGACAATGTTTTCATGCTCCAGGTGGAGTTCACTTGCACGGCTCTGTGCCACTTCACTCAGAGCACGGAGTGCGGCAATTTCCGGGTGTGCGTGAGTGCCTGACCCGATAACAAGCATGGCTGGATCTTTTGTCACTGTGTCATCGGCCGCTGCAGCGACTGTCGGGATTTTTGTTTTCCCATCCAGCAACCAGAGATTAATTTTAATTCCATCCTTCTCAAAGGTTTCAAGCAGGTGGCGTGCCGGGCAGTCGTGGGTAATTGTCAGGCGTTTTCCAAGGGAACGGTTGCGCTCGGCAATACTGAGTGCATCCCTTTCGATAACTTCATAGATGGCGTGCAGTATTGCCTCCTCCATGACATTTCCACTTGCAAGTCCGTTTGAATCGCTCCTGAAGAGCTGGTTTGCCATCCCCAGCGGGTCGTATGGGTGGTAAATGGCATTGCTCGGTACGTAGATATCCTCGTCATTCAGGATGTCTCTGGTAAGTGTCCAGTGGATTTTCTCACCGATTTCAAGCTTTTTTGGGAGTATCAGATCATGAGGGTCAACTGCTTTTGTCAGTCCCAGTTCCTCATAGCTTGCCAGTTTAAGGTCTGAACCCTGATATTCTGCTGAAAACCTCTCTATGGCCTCCATCATTGCTGAAACTTCTGCATGGATGGGTTCTTTACCTTTACCCCAGTGCACTTTTGAAACTCCACGGGCGGCACGTGGACGGACTGCACAGTATACGGGAATCTCCAGCCTGTCGACAGACGTAATGTCAGTAATATCTGTAACCCCTATCTCATCCATAATGTCCCTGATGTCCTCGTATGTCTCTTCAGGTGCTTTTATGCGGTAGGTTCCATCAAAGAACTGAATTTTTATATGATTGATTGGGATAGTGTTCATCAGTATCTGTTAATAGGTTTGGAACCAGATTTTTTATATCTTGGCCACTCCCAAACTATGTTGTATGAAAGAGGGAGAGATCGGTGTTGGCAGTAAAGTCCGCTATCCCCGCACAGGTTCGTCAGGAGTTGTCGAAGAGATTACAGAGATTGATGGTGTTTCTTTTGCCGGAATGGACTCTACCGGACTCTATTACAGGACAAGTGAACTGATTTTAGTTGAGGTGCTGGACAGGAAGGAACATATTGGTGAAATTGATGAGCTTAAACGTTTCAAAAACAGAAAGACAGTCTCTTCGGAGGATCTTGAAGAGGCGTTTGGGGACGTGAGCGGGGTTGGCGCCGGATAACTAAAAAAAACGTGTATAAATCGCGATTCACACCGCCCTTCAGGAGAAGGGTGTTGTTCTAGAAAGTTTTTTCTTAAAACTTTCGTTTCACACCGCCCTGCAGAGGCGTTGTTCTAGAAAGTTTTTTCTTAAAACTTTCGTTTCACACCGCCCTGCAGAGGCATTGTTCTAGAAAGTTTTTTCTTAA
>DAOVRB010000240.1 GCA_030628325.1 Methanomicrobiaceae archaeon
AAGCAGTTTCTTGAAGTTCATCCCGCTGCAGACGGCATTTACGGCCTGATTAAGTATGCACAGGCACTAAGAGAAGAGAAGAAAAGAGAAGAAAATAAAAGCTGAAACTGTAACCTGAACTGTAACTGAGATTGTATAGTCGAAAACCTAATTTTGGCATGAAAGTGAGATTGCCACTTTCATCAGACAGTGCGTGACAGAACAAGAGTCATGCACCTTTTCATACCACAATTCACACTCTCATTACAGAAGGTTTTAAAACCATTCAGCATGCTATGTTACAATTAAGATTGCGGGATGTACAGGCATAATACCTGACAACATACTGCTTCAACAGGAGCCGGAACCAATGTTCTTCTTTAACCTTGCCGTAAAAAACCTGAAAAAACACTGGATCAGGTCATTTCTTTCAATAATCGGCATTATTGTCGGCGTAATTGCTATTGCCTCACTCGGGATCATGGGGAACAGCATCAATCTGCTGGTTGCAAACCTGATCACAGATGTGGGTGATACAATAGTTGTTATACCACACACTTCTTCAGAGAGCACTATGGCAGGTGACCCCCGTACGGCAACAGTAAGTGCTTTTCTCACACAGGACCAGCTTAATGATATCATAAAAGTCGCATCCCCCCACAGAACTATTCCCATCATGCAGAGTTCTGGTGAGGTTACCTTCGGGAGTAATAAAGGTGGTCTGGCGCAGATAATTGGCCTTGAGGCAGATGATATCGCATATCTCCTTGAACTTGAGGACGGCCAGTATCTGCGCCGGAACATGGACGCCTGTCTTGTCGGTACTTTTCTTGCAAAGGAATATGACCTCAGACCGGGGATGCGGATTCAAATCGGTGATGAGAAGGTGAGGATTGCAGGAATCTTAAAGGAACGCGGCTTTGCCATTGATATCAACCCGGATTACGCTGTTGTTGTTACAAAAAAATGGTACTCCGCTCATTTTGACATTGATAAACAGTATGCAATGGCGGTCATTAAAGTCACAGACATGGACGAGATCAAGACTGTTGTGAACTCGGTGGATGACTATCTTAACAGGCGTGAGGACGAGGTGGACGTTTTTGACTCACAGGATCTGTTAAACCAGTATGAAGAGATATACGACCAGATCACCAGCTTCCTTCTGGCCATAGGCGCCATTTCACTTGTTGTTGCTGCAATAAACATCTTAAATGTCATGTACATCTCAGTCTCAGAACGGATCAGGGAGATAGGCATTCTCAGGAGTCTGGGTATGCGCAGAAACGAGGTCATGCAGGTGTTTCTCTATGAAGCTATCATTCTGGGAGTAATCGGGAGCATTATAGGCGGGGTGTTCAGTATAGCAGGCGGGTACGTAGTCAGTGTATTTGCCATTCAGATATTTACTGCAGGCACAACATTCGGAGAGAATGTAACAGTTTTTAATGAAACAGCAGTCGCATACATCATCTTTGCAATGGTTTTTGGTATACTGACAAGTATTCTCTCAGGCCTCCATCCGGCCTGGAAAGCATCACGCCTCTCACCAATAGAGGCACTGAGACACGAATGACAGGACTTTTTGGAGGTGAGACAGAATGGTTTTTTTCAGAATTGCACTGAGAAACGTAAAAAGGCACAAGATGAGATCATCCCTTGCTGCTGTAGGTATCATCATAGGTGTAATTGCGATTGCATCACTGGGCATCCTTGGCAGCAGTCTCACCACCCTTATGACAGGCATGGTCTCTGATGTCAGTGATACGATACTCATTTCCCCACATATTGCCATATCAAGCGGTGATCCCTTCGACCCGCGAAATCAGCTGGCATCCACCATTTCAAAGAAGGATATTGCAGAGATAATCAAAGCAGCAGGTCAGAACAGGGCAGTTCCCATGATACAGGCCACTGCAAAGGTTAAATCAGGTGACAAAACCGGGTTTGTAATCATGTATGTCTTAAAAAGCGAGGATATCCCGTACCTCATGGATCTCGAATCAGGCCAGTACCCAAGGACAACCTCATCCGGCTGTCTGGTTGGCAGACTGCTTGCAGATGACCATGACTTAAACACCGGGAACAGGATCTCAGTTGACGGTACAGACCTGCGTGTCCTCGGCATACTTGAGGAGAGGGGAATGGGAGTTGATATCAACCCGGATTATGCCGTGATTATCACTCACGAGTGGTACTCCCGCCAGTACGGTCAGGAGGAGTTTAGTAAGGTAATAATCAGGGTGCAGGATACCTCCGAAATTGACAGCATTGAATCCGCAATTGATGCCAGGCTCAACAGGAAGAAGGAGATTGTGGATATCACTGATTCACACGAACTGCTCCAGCTGTTTTATGACACATACAACGCGATGAACGTTTTCCTGCTGGGAATCGGTGCTGTAGCACTCTTTGTCTCAGCAGTGAGTATTTTAAATGTCATGATCATCTCTGTGACAGAGAGGACTAAAGAGATAGGAGTTATGCGTGGAATCGGCACAAAAAGATCAGAGGTCATAAGGATGTTTCTCTATGAAGCTCTTATAATAGGAGTGGGAGGAAGCATTATCGGGGGCATAGTGAGTTTATTTACAGGCTATTATATAAGCAAATCAGCAAATGAGGCCCTCTTTGGGATGGCAGGTGTTTCGACTGCAACACCGTTAATATCCACCACAGTGCTGAGTTATATTATATTTGCAATTCTCTTTGGCACGCTGACAAGTGTTCTTGCCGGACTGTATCCTGCCTGGAAGGCAGCGAACTTAAACCCAATAGAAGCACTGAGATATGAATAGTGCAGCGTGATCAAAAAGAGCTTTGTGGTTATCAGGAGGTGGGACGTGATTGTGCCGCCATTCATGTTCACTGCAACAGTACTTCTCCGTGAATATATGCGGCCAGGCAATCTGTGATAGTGGGTACTAATAGAAGAACCTATACTATAACCTCCCAGACACTCTCTTTTGAGGTTCATATTGAGTGCTATGTAAATCACTTAGTGATTTATCATCAAAACGTGTGAGGCTGACGCCTCATACACGTTTGGCATGAAAATAAGACCCACATTTTCAGCAAACAGTGCCTGACGCTGAGGCGTCATACACGTTTTCAATAATTTCCGGCTGGTTTCTCCACCTGTTTCCTCTTCACTTCTTCCTCTGCATGGATATGATACAGATACCACCAATACAACCGGCAACCACGGTAAAGAGGCCTGCAGGAGCCTGTGTGGGTGCGGTTGTTTCAGCCGTAACAGGCACGGTGGTTA
>DAOVRB010000086.1 GCA_030628325.1 Methanomicrobiaceae archaeon
CTTACATCCTCACGTTTTGGAGCAATGGAATCCAGTTCATCTATGAAAATAATAGACGGAGCATTTTCTTCCGCTTCATCAAAAATTTCACGCAGACGCTGCTCACTCTCGCCATAGTATTTTGAAATCACTTCAGGTCCGGCAATTGAGATGAAATGTGCGCCACTCTCATTTGCAACGGCCTTTGCAATCAATGTCTTTCCGGTTCCTGGAGGGCCATACAGAAGAACACCTTTCGGCGGCTCAATTCCCAGTCTGTTAAAAAGTTCAGGGTGGCGAAGAGGCAGTTCTATCGTTTCGCGGACATGCTGAAGCTCACCTTTCAGACCTCCGACATCCTCATATGAGATATGTTTCAGGCTCTCAAAACCTGCCGCGGGCTTGTCTGAAAAGTTAATCTCTGTATCTTTTGTTATTATTACCGCGTTTTCAGGTTCAATTGACACTACTTTAAAAGCAAGCATCTGGGGCTGCATAAACGGAAGGCCTGCCTGTACCGGAACGGTATCATCCTTCACTACCGGAAAGTCAATCAGGCGGTTTACAACCTGATTGAAATTAATCGGGATCTGTCTGACCAGGTCTTCAGGCGGAGCAAGCACAACCTGCTCTGCCTTTACTAAATCACCGATGGTCGTGACCTCAAGCCGGTCCCCGAGACTTACTCCTGTATTTAGCCGGGTATAATTATCTATACGAACCTTCTCTTGATTCCAGTCATTTACAAACATTCTCCATACTTTCGCTACAGTCTGCCTTTTCCCCTTAAGATATACAAGATCTCCGGGAGATACACGCAACTGAAGCATTGTCTCAGGATCAAGACGTACCTTTCCTCCACCCTGATCCTCAGGATATGCACTGTCTACTTTAAGAAACATCTCAGGCTTCACCTTAACACTCATATATGCCATGGTTTATAAGTACTATTGATATGCGAATACTCCTCTTTGATCCGTTCAGTGGTGCTGCAGGTGATATGATCATTGGATCCCTCCTTGATTGTGGAGCAGATGAAGATCTGGTCTCAAAAGCAATGGCTTCAGTAGCAGGTAAACCCACCATTCACCGGGTTGACAGGTGCGGCATTTCAGCAATTAAAGTTGAAACGCATGCAGAAGAAGAACACCGCACACTCAAAGAGGTGCTCAGCATAGTGGAAACGGGGAAAGCTCCGGATGAAGCCCTGGAAATGGCCAAAAGGGTTTTTCTGCGCATACACCGCGCCGAACAGTCTGTGCACGGCAAATCATCTCATTTCCATGAAGTGGGCGCGGATGATGCCATAGCAGATGTCATAGGAGCATGCACTGCACTTCATTCTCTCAAAACGGATGGCGTTGCGGTTCTCCCTGTACACCTGGGCAGGGGATTTACCAGAAGCGCACATGGCAGGTTTCCCATACCCGCCCCCGCCACAATGGCAATTCTTTGTGAATCCGGACTTGGCATATCACAGGGAAATGAAAAACGGGAGTTATGCACCCCGACAGGCGCGGCCCTCCTGTCAGAATTTTCAACCATCAGACCCGCCGATGTTGCCGTGGCGTCTATTGAAAAAAACGGATACGGAGCAGGCAGCAGAAACCCTGATGACACCCCGAACGTACTCCGTGTATCACTATTAAACTCTGAAGCGGTTCCTGCCCCCGCAGGTGACTGCGTGGATATACTGGAAACCAATGTAGATGATGTCACAGGCGAAGTCATCGCATACACCCTGCAGAAACTCATGAATTCGGGAGCAAGAGATGCCTGCGCAATCCCGATAATTATGAAAAAAGGGCGCAGCGGAGAACTAATCAGGGTAATATCTCACCCGGAGAAGACACAGGCACTTGTTGAAATTATGTCAGCCGAACTTGGTACACTTGGTATCAGGTGCATAAGCTCAGTCCACAGATCCCTTATTACAAGGACAATAATGGATATTAACATAAAATTTGGAGACAGAAACTACACAATAAGTGCAAAAACAGGATGGTTAAACGGCATTCCATCGTCTGTTAAGGCGGAATACGAAGAGGCACGGGCCTGTGCCGAACAGGAGGGGATTCCACTGCGCCTCGTAACAAGAAAAGTCGAAGAGAAAGCCTGGCAGGAAATAGAACAGAGGAGTGTGTAACCAGAATGGATATCTCACATGTTAGTACCGGTTCTAAAGACCTTAATTCCCTGATTGGCGGCGGAATGGAAAAGAGAATTCTTATCCAGTATTATGGGGAACCCGGATGCGGAAAGAGCACCGTATGTATACTCGCTGCCGTGGAATGCCTGAAGTCCGGCAGACATGTAATAATAATTGACACCGAAGGATTCTCAGTTGAGAGGTTCAGACAGATTGCAGGTGAAGATGCTGAGCAACTGGCAGAACAGCTCCTCCTCTTTGAACCGATTGATTTTGACCAGCAGGGAATCATGATCGGTGAGTGCGACCAGATACTCAAGACAAAAGATGTCGGACTGATTATCCTTGACTCTGCTACCGCTCTGTACAGGATCGAAACGGGTAATTCCGGGGAGCCGCAGCGCAAACTTACGACCCAGCTCATCAGACTGCTGGGGTATGCCAAAAGGTTCAGTATCCCGGTAATCATCACAAACCAGGTCTTCCAGGACATTAGCAGAGATCAGCTTTCAGGTCTTGGAGGAACCGGGCTCAGGCACATCTCAAAAATAATCGTGAAAATCGAAAAGAAAAACGGCCACATGGCAGCAACACTTGAAAAACACCGCTCTCAGCCTGAAGGAAATACTATTGAATTTGAAATAATAAATGAAGGTATCAGAAGAGTATAACTCCTGAGAAAACTGTATTTGCAGGCCCTTCCATTTTAGTCCCGTCCCCTAAATAAATTGTCAGCGGACCACCTTTTGTCATTACAAGAACCTGATCCCCTACCTTGCCAAGATGGTGCGCAATCGCTGCTGAGGCTGTTGAACCGGTTCCGCAACTGAATGTTTCAGCCTCAACCCCGCGCTCAAAGGTCCTGATATGAAGCTCGTTTTCACCTGCAATTTCAACAAAGTTTACATTTGCACCTTCCGGGAATGATGGATGGTTTCTGATGACAGGACCAAGGGCCATAATATCGGTCGCACCGATTTCATCAACAAAGACAACTGCATGAGGTACACCGGTGTTTGTCGCATATACTGTGTAGTCTGCAATCTCTTCCACATATTCACCATCTCCGGTTGCCGGGATACCTTTTCTCTCAAATGCAGGGTCAACCATATCTATTGTTGCAAAAAAACCATCTTCCCGGTATTCCATATTAACTCCAAGATCTCCGGCAGGAGTTTCCACCGTGCAGTTTTCTTTTACGTATCCCATATCATACGCATATTTTGCAAGACAGCGGATACCGTTCCCGCACATCTCAGCCTCACTCTCATCAGGCTGAAACAATCTCATTTTAACATCAGAATTCTTTGATGCAGAGATAAAAAGAATGCCGTCAGCACCTATGCCAAACCTGCGGTCACAGTACAGGCGGGCAAAAACACCCTTCATATCATCGGGAATAACAATATTGTCAGTTTCGTCAATGAGAATGAAATCATTGCCATTACCCTGTAATTTTATAAATGGAATCTCCATTAAAACACCTCTCGTTATAATTTATCTGGCACAATATAGTAACAAAGTTTTGATCCGTCTTCTTTATATGGACATTGTGGTACTGTGGTGGGCCTGACCTTAGCCAGTCAAATCAGGTCTTTCCGGATAAAATAAACTTTTTCTATCCAGTCCGTACAGGTTGTTGCATCAGGAACTAAGAAGAACGTCCTGAAAGACTTTTTCTACGGAAAAAAGAAAAAACGGGTTATAATAAATTATGAACTGCCCCACTTCTGGAGGGCCCGCTCAAGTTCATAATGATCCTTTGCATATTCTTCGGCACTCATACCTGCCATAAACGCATCCACCGCCTGCCGCATGGCCCGGACACCGGCAGCAGTGCCATCTGGGTGACCGTGAATACCTCCTCCTGCCTGGAGCACAATATCCATCCCAAGACCGGCAAGTTCTGCATTAACCTTCCCAGGATGAAGACCACCACTTGCAACGGGAAACGTCATCTTCATACCAAATGAAGCAGAGGTCAGTACCCGGTTATCCCCCTTAAGTGCCTCAGGATCATGGCCCATTTTGCCACTGATTGTGCCTGTATGGAGCTGATCACCACCAAGCATACGAACCAGCCTTGCAATGGGTCGCATAGCAATACCGTGTTCCGGATTCCTTGTCATTGCAGCATGCATAGTCCTATGCACATGAATGGGTACTTTTATAGCCGGATCTTCCGCAAGCGCCTGCAGGGCCGAAAAGCCACAGGTGATTACATCCACCATGACGGTATTGGCACCGCCTTCAATAGCATTTTCCGCACGTTCAACAATTTTATCCGCTCTGTCAGTTACGTTAACTGCATACAGTACCTGACGTCCCGTATCCTCTCTTGCTTCATCAAGGCGTGCCATTACTGCAGTCACCCTCTCATTAAGTGGACAGAATGCCTGATTTGTCAGGGTTTCATCATCCTTGATAAAATCCACACCGCCTATTGCCGCCTGATACGCAACAGCCGCAGTATCGTCAGGGTTCAAACCTGCCTTGGGTTTAATAATTGTGCCGATATGAGGACGTTTTTTTGACCCGATTAGTCGTCTTACCCCTGTAATTCCAAATTTAGGTCCTTTGAACGGCACCAGCACATCCGGAAATTCCACATCAAGAAGCCTTACTGCTTCAAGACTACCAAGTCCGAAGAGATTACCTGCCACAACTGAAAGGTACTGTGGCACATTTCCGGGTTCAAAAATTTCTGCGGGGTAATGGATTTTTGTGATATATCCCTCACCTTCAGGGAGAACACTTTCAACCCAACCATCCAGTTTTTTCACATAAGAGAGACGTGTAGTAATATCAGTCCATGTTCCTGTTGTCTCCTCGTCACTGATCGCCTGTGCAGCATCTTTTGGGGTTATACTCAGGTCAGGCCTGAAATAATAGGTTGCAATAACATCTGGCATTAATAATCACTCCTGATCTCTGTGGTCAATCTCAAATATTTTGTTAAACTCATCTATATCCCATTCCAGATAATCTTTGATGACCGTATAAGCCATAACAGGAGGAATTGCCCCCATTTCAGTCACAATCAGGTCAATATAGGATGCAGGTGTCACATCAAAAGACGGGTTTCTTATCCGCACATTGGGTAAACCTGCTGCAATATCATCAGAAAGTACTTCATCTGTGGAGCGCTCCTCTATCTCAATACGATCACCAAGAACTGTCCGTGGTGCAAACTTGTACGTCTCTGCCGCAACGACAAAACGGGTGCGCGCCTCATGTGCAGCAAGAGCAATCTGGGATGTCCCGATTTTGTTCACAACAGCGCCGTTTACTGTCACCGCATCAGTCCCTACAATCACAAGGTCCACGTCATTCATGAAATAACGGGCAGCAGAATCTACAATATAATTGGTTTTGATACCAGCCTCATTTAATGCCTTAATCGTAAGCAGACCCTGATTTCGTGGCCGGACTTCAGTTGCAAAGACTTCAATATCCTTACCACTCTGTTTTGCCTCAATTATACAGGCAAGTGCCACCTGTGAATTGCAATGTGTCATCACTACATCACC
>DAOVRB010000236.1 GCA_030628325.1 Methanomicrobiaceae archaeon
ATTATCTGGGAGGACCTTTTCAACCCAAAAACCATGGAAATGGTAGATATTCCGCTGGATAAAGGATTTGTCAAGGTAATCCCGATTGGAACACTCTCATTTTCAGAGAATCCAAAAAACGCTGAGAAGTTCATGAACTTTGTCTCCTCTGATGAGGGTAAGGCAGTCTTTGAAAAGTATGGGTTTACTACCTATCCATCTGAGAAATACGAGAATCTGTAAGGGGGATTTCCCTGACCATTTTTTTAAAAATTCTTTGTATGACAGGCTTGGTTTTCGACTATAATACATAAATATCGGACGATTATAATGGTTTCAGAAAATGAATATGATAACATAAAGCGTATGGAGATTGTGTATACTCCCATCGGGATTATCCACTCAGAACATACCGAGCATGAGAAGACCCCGATTCAGGGTATATTTAATCCTTCTGTCGGGACAATCGAATTATTTCCTGAATATGAGAAGGGACTGGCAGACATTGAGCGGTTCTCGCACCTGATCATTCTGTATCACTTTGACCGGGCGACCGGCAAAAATCTTACCCAGAAGCCTTTCCTTGATCTTGAGAAGGAGAGGGGCATATTTGCAATCCGGCATTTCAACCGCCCGAACCCAATCGGGATATCAATTGTTGATCTGCTTGGAATTGAGGGCAATATCTTAAAGATTGGTGCAGTGGACATTCTTGACGGGACTCCATTACTGGACATCAAACCATATGTTCACCAGTTCGATCACAGAGATGATGTGAAGAACGGATGGGTTGACGAACAGCACACAGATGACATCAGCGGCTGGAACGCAACACCAAAGGCACTGAGAAAGAGGGAGAGGATTCACCTTTGACAGAAATCCGACCGGACTGGTTAAAGATTATTACAATCTCTGCGAGTCTGATCTTAACTGCGTTTATCCTGTCACTACTTCTGCTGGTTGTAAGCCACCCCTCACCTGAAGCCATATTATCTTCTCTTATGAGTGAGGAGATACAATTTGCCATATTTCTGAGTCTTGCAACTTCAGTTGTATCAACCCTGCTCTGTATTCTTATAGCAGTGCCGGCAGCATATGCCCTTGCACGTTACAATTTTTTTGGGAAAAATTTTGTCAATATGATGCTTGATATGCCTCTGGCTCTTCCCCCGCTGGTAGCCGGTGTGGGACTTCTCCTCTTATTCGGCACAACACCATTCGGGAAAGCCCTTGCTGATATCGGGCTTGTATTTGTGTTCACGCCACTTGGGATAATTGCGGCACAGTTCTTCGTGAACCTCCCGTTCATGCTCAGGATCATGCGTTCAACATTTGAAAGCATCAGCCCCCGTTACGAATACGTCGCAAAGACACTCGGGTGCAATGATTTTCAGGCAGTATGGCGGGTGACGTTTCCCATGGCTGCCAATGGTTTTCTGGCAGGTTCAGTCATAACATGGTCCAAGGGAATTGGAGAGTTTGGTGCGGCACTACTGGTTGCCGGTGCGATCCGTATGCAGACTGAAACATTACCCATTTCATTGTTTTTAAACATGTCCTGCGGTAAACTTGAGCTTGCAATCTCAGCAGCAACAATTCTCATCGTGATCTCCGTAGTCTCGCTCTATATCTTTGAGCGCTACGGGGGTGCGGCACGCTTTTAGGGAGGAATTTTATGCTACATATTGAAAATGTCTCAAAAGACCTTGGTGAGTTTAAGCTTGATAAGATAAACCTTGATATAAAAAATGGCGAATATCTGGTTATCATTGGTCCGACAGGTGCCGGAAAAACCATCCTTCTTGAAACAGTTGCAGGTGTATATCCCCCTGACAGCGGGAAAGTCTTCTTAAACGAAAAAGAGATCACCTATGAACCGCCGAAGTGCCGGAATATTACAATGGTGTACCAGGATTATATGTTGTTTCCTCACCTGAATGTTGAACAAAACATAGGTTTTGGTCTAAAAAACCGCAAAGAGACAAAAGAGAAGATAGAAAAGAAAGTCCGTGAAGTTGCAGAATTATTTAACATATCTCACCTGCTCCACAGGTATCCTGATACACTGAGCGGAGGTGAACAACAGAGGGTGGCAATCTCCCGTGCAATAATACTTGAACCCTCTGTGCTTCTGCTTGATGAACCCTTAAGCGCCCTTGACGGTCAGACACGGAACAGATTAAGAAAGGAGTTAAAACGTCTCCACAGCATGTTCAAAACAACAATAATTCATATCACACATAACTTTGAGGAGGTCTTTTCGCTTGCCGACCGCGTGGCAGTGATGAATGAAGGCAGAATAATACAGGTGGGAGAGCCGGATGAAGTGTTTCGCAGACCCAATTCAGAGTTTATTGCAAACTTTGTTGGTGTTGAAAATCTCTTTCGGGGTATGTGCATAAATGATGGCAATCGTTCGTATATCGATGTTAACGGCATACAGATAGTGTCATCTCTCTGTCCTATTGGTGAGGAGGTGTATGCTTCAGTCCGTCCGGAAGAAATCCTGATATCAAGAGAGCCACTCAATGCAAGTGCACGCAACTCATTTAAGGGAGCTATTGAAAATATCGTTGATAACGGAACTGTAGTACGCATGTCTGTTAATGTAGGAATTCCGTTTGTGGTTGTACTGACCAGACAGGGTTTCTCTGAAATGGATCTGTATGAAGGGGATTTGGTCTGCATTACATTCAAAGCCAGTTCAGTACATGTCTTTTGAATCAGAGTGCAATCATACACTCAACTCTTTCT
The DNA here is from genome assembly GCA_030628325.1 of Methanomicrobiaceae archaeon. Lineage (GTDB taxonomy): Archaea > Halobacteriota > Methanomicrobia > Methanomicrobiales > Methanomicrobiaceae > DAOVRB01. The sequence goes on from DAOVRB010000236.1 coordinate 2,734, forward strand.
TTCTGGAGAATCTGCCTGATTTTTCAGTACAGTCAGTATTGCTGGACAGATAGTGTAAAATTTAGCTGTTTAAGTCCTGACTTAAGGTCAGGGGTGGATGCTACACAATCCCCAATATAAGGTATGAAAACGTGGATGACACACGAAGTGTCAGGCACTGTTTGCTGAAAGTGGCATTTGCCACTTTCATGTTAATTGAGGATACCGGAATAGGTTTGACCTGACCTGTAATGAACAGTTCTTTTTGAACTTCATATTACAATCAAAAAAAAGCATTTGCCAAAATACGTAAGAAAAACCTTAAATCCTATAATAGAAACAAATAAAGTATTCATTATGAACTCAGATGAATTTGACGTTTATTTAAGCCGAAATGTTGGCCTGAGTGTAAATGACATTGTGAAAATCTGGGTTCTCGCATCATTTGTGATGCTTTCCATACTGGTAACGATCTATACCCTGAGTGCACAAATTGACAATATATATGCTCCATTCCTGTTTTTATTCCCACAATTATACTATATCCCCATTATCCTGATCTC
>DAOVRB010000099.1 GCA_030628325.1 Methanomicrobiaceae archaeon
CCGGTGCACAGAACACTTAAAGTGGAAATGATCAGCCACCTGGGACAGGCAGATTTCAGACTAAGTGAGGGGGGAAATAGTGATATCCAGATGGAGGCTCTCCTTGCAAATTGTGTATTAAGTGCACAAAAATACCAGAATAGTATATAAGGAGAGTGTCAGGTGGCAGAGACTGAAGATGTAAATATTACGGACCGTGTCGGTGACTGGCACAAATTCTTAAAAAAACATTATAAAAAAGATCTGGGCAATATTGCACGTGAATACCCTCATCTGCGTTCACTCAGCATAGATTACCGTCAGATTGAAAAATGGGGAAGAAAAGGAATCTCCCTTGCTGATGAACTCTTAAAAACACCGGGAAAGGTAATTGCCGATGTTAAAGATGCAATAAAAGATTACAATCTTATCTTTACAAAAGACGAAGAAGAAAATGTTGAGCACATTAATATCAGGTTCTTACATCTCCCAAAGAAACTCCCGGTCAGAGATATTCGTGCAAACCACATCAATGAATTTGTATCAGTAGATGGAATCATCAGAAAGACAACTGAAGTCAGGCCCAGACTCACATCCGCTGTATTTCGGTGTCTGCAATGTGGCACCCTGACACCGGCATATAAACAGGGATATGGCAAGTTTCAGGAACCATACAGGCCATGCCATCAGTGTGAAAAACAGACAAAGATGGAACTTTCACCATCGCAGTCCACGTTTATCGATGTCCAGAAGATAAGAATTCAGGAGTCCCCTGAGGGTCTCCGTGGTGGTGAACAGCCCCAGACACTTGACATTGACGTAACTGATGATCTGACAGGTATACTGGCTCCCGGAGACCGGGTCATAATAAACGGGATACTGCGTTCAATTCAAAGAGTTTCACATGGGAACAAGAGTTCACTATTTGATATATATATTGAAGCAAATTCAATTGAAATTGGTGAGAAAGAGTTTGAGGAGGTAAGCATTGATGAGAATGAAGAAAAAGAAATTCTAAAACTTAGTAAAGATCCGGATCTCTACCGAAAATTCACACATTCAATCGCACCAAGTATTTACGGGAACGAGAATGTAAAAGAGGCTATATCACTCATCCTTTTTGGTGGAATTGCAAAGGAACTTCCTGACGGCAGCCGTCTGAGAGGGGATATTCATATGCTGCTTGTCGGAGATCCCGGTATTGCAAAAAGTCAGATACTGAGATATGTCATCAAACTTTCACCCAGAGGAATTTATACGAGTGGCAAATCCACCACATCTGCAGGCCTGACAGCAACGGCTGTGAAGGATGAATTTGGTGATGGGAGATGGACTCTTGAGGCAGGTGCCCTTGTTCTCGCAGACATGGGTATTGCAGCTGTGGATGAAATGGACAAGATGGCAAAGGATGACCGGAGTGCTCTGCACGAAGCAATGGAACAGCAGACAATATCTGTTGCAAAAGCGGGTATTACTGCCACACTACGTTCACGTTGTTCACTTCTTGGTGCTGCCAATCCAAAACAGGGACGTTTTGATGCATTTGCACCAATTGCTGAGCAGATCAATATGCCGCCTTCGCTGTTGTCACGTTTTGATCTGATCTTCATCCTTGAAGATAAACCAAATCCGGTTCTTGACCGTGCCATAGGAGAACATATCTTAAAATCACACGCAGTGGGCGAACTTATTCAGCACAACAGGATTAACCCGATTGAGGGTGTGGATAGTGAATATATAAAAAAAGCCCTTGCTCCGATTACACCTGATATTGACCCGGTGCTGTTCAGGAAATATATCGCCTACTCAAAGCGCAACTGTTTCCCGATTTTATCAGAGAAAGCAAAGGAGAAACTCATCGGTTATTATCTGGGACTCAGAAACCTTGTTGACGAGAACAAACCCGTACCGGTTACTGCAAGACAACTTGAAGCACTTATCAGGCTTGCCGAGGCAAGCGCACGTATCAGGCTTAGTGATGAAATAGATGAGACCGATGCAGCCCGCGTAATCGAAATTGTTGATGCCTGCCTGAGAAAAGTTGCCTATGACGCTGAATCCGGGAATTTTGACATAGACAAACTTGTAACAGGAATACCGCAGCAGCGCAAGAATCTGTTAAGATCGATTAAAGAGATGATAAACACCAGTACCGATGAAAACGGGTATGTGAAAATCGATCTGGTAATAGATGAACTTGTAAAGAAAGGAAACAGTAAAGAAGATATCAGGAAACGGATAGATGAACTTATACGTGGCGGTGAATATTACGAACCGAGACACGGATCCCTGAAAAGAATCTGACCTGTTCATACCGCTGCATTAATTCCCACTGAAAACAACATTTTTGGTTATGAATGATCAGGTTTTGGCAGCATTTGAAGCAGGTATAAAACTCGGAGCACTGTACCACCAGTGGGTTGGCACTCCGGTCTCTCCTGATACGGCACTCTCTGTTGAAATCGCGATAGAGAACGCCGTCGGTCTCCAGCCATTTGTTGAGGAGATCACTGTTAAAATTGATACCTCACTGATGGTACTCAACAGTTTTGGTTACAGTGAACTTGCCGGAAAAATGTTTGATGTCAGAATTACGACAAAAGTGGGAGATGCCACGTGCCGGGCAGAACTTTCACTGGAAAATGACTATCCTATGATGAAAATTCAGGAAATGGAATGATTTTATCCGGCCTTCCGATAACAGATGACCATATCCACATAGACCCCCTTAATGGAAAGGGTATAGAGGCAGCAAAGGAATTTCAGCGTGCAGGGGGGACACATATGTTTCTTGTTACAAAACCTTCCTGGTCGTATGGAATATCCCCTGTATCAGGTGAAGATTTCAGGGAAGTTTTTGAGACTACATTAAAGACTGCTAAAAAAATCAGGGAAACAGGTATTGTTGTTTTTACAATAATGGGTGTTCATCCGGCTGAAATAAACCGGCTTTGTGAAAGAATGACACTTAAAGATGCGGTGCGGGTTATGAAATGCGGTCTTTCTGTGGCATCGGAATATGTTACAGAAGGGCTTTCTGTTGCACTGAAGAGCGGGAGGCCTCATTATGAGGTTGATGAAACTATATGGGCTGCATCCAATGACATTCTTAATCATGCACTCATATTAAGTGCAGATTGTGATTGTGCGCTCCAGATTCATGCAGAAACCGGCCCATGTAATGATGTTGCAGTAATGGCCGGAAAGGCAGGGATGCTGCCTGAAAGAGTTGTGAAGCATTTCAGTATTCCGGAAACTCCACTCACTCCGTCTATGCTTGCAAAAGACGAGTCAATACCTGAGATGGCAGGTGCTGGGCGCATTTTTACTATGGAGAGTGATTACATGGATGACAACACCCGCCCGGGTGCTGTGATCGGGCCAAAGTCAGTACCAAGATTTACCCGCAGGTTCTTAGAGAAAGGACTTATTACAGAAGAAAGTGCATACAGAATTCACAGGGAATCACCTTCAAAAATATATGGTGTGGAAATAGAACTCCCCTGAGTTATAGTTTACTTTTTTACCCTTCCCGCCAAATATATGATAACATGTTTTTAAAAATACATCACTCGCCGGGTTTACGTGATGTCATTGCAGTCTGTGACAGTGAACTGCTCAATACGACATTAAAACACGGTGATGTTGAGGTTCATATCAGCGATACATTCTACGGTTCAACCGAAACAGATGAGGATGAGATCAGAAAAATTATCGCAGGTGCTGCAAATCTCAACCTGATCGGGAAAAAAACAATGAAAAATGCAATTGAATGTGGTGTTGTGGAAGAGGGAACCTGTCTGATGATCGGTGACGTTCCACATGTACAGATATTTGGGAACTAAAATATGAATATTCAGAAAAATTTTTGCCCGAAATGCGGGGAACCTTCAGAAGAAGGACTCTGTGGAAAATGCAGAGTGAAAGAGACAGAATGGTTAATTTGCGAGCCAAGAGTTCAGTGTATCCATTGTCCTACCTGCGGATCACTGAAACACGGTAAGACATGGACTGACGAGGAACGTAACCTGGATGAACTTGCATATGAACTTGCTGCCAATGCAGTACATCTGCATGAAGATGTATATGATACTAAAAATGAAATTGAAACATACAGTCCAAACCCAAACCGGACTGTATGTACTGTTTCTATAAGCGCCAGACTCTATGGAATTCCTATTGAGGATAAATGTAAAGTGCTCATTATCTGGAGCAAGGAACAGTGTAACAGGTGCAGCAGATATGCGGGGGGGTACTATGAAGGGAACATTCAGGTGCGTGCTACCGGCAGAAAACCAGACCCTTACGAAAACAAACGCGCTGCAGAGATCGCATACAATACTGAAGATGAATTACAGGAAGCCGGTGAAAGACTTTCATTTTTATCACAAGTAGATGAAACAAAAGACGGACTGGATATTATTATTGGAAGTCATCATATTGGCGAGTTAATCTCGCGCAAAATTATCAAAGAATTCGGTGGAAAAATAACCACTCATCCAAAAGTTGTAGGCGAAAAAGACGGGAAACCACTTCACCGCATTACTTATCTGGTACGTCTCCCGAGATACCGTAAAGGTGATGTTATTGAAATTAAGAACCGGTATTATGAAGTGCGTTGGGTAGACAAGGGTTTTATCAATATTTTTGATTTAAAGGAGGGGATTATGAAAGCCTTTCATGATGACTCTCAGGGGCGCTTAATCGGTAATGTGTGTGATACAGAAACTGCCCTTGTGGCATATATCACCAGTGATATGGCAGGAATTCTCGACCCGGTTACATACAGGAACATAGAATGTGCTGCGTACGATTGGCTGAATCTTTCCGAAGGTGCGGAAATCCGTATGTTGCGTGACAATGAATCTGAGCAGTTTATCCTGATCGGGTGAGTTATGAGGGCGCGCCTTGTTTCCACAGAAGAGCTGAAATCTCTTTGCAATAAAGAGTGGGTTGACAAAAGCAGACGCCCGTATGTCTGTGGAAATAATGCCTGGGTGCCTGTCAGAGCCGGATACGATGCAGATCGCGACCTGCCTGAAAAAATGCCATATTCCGGACGCGGGTACCAGATGATCGGGGATATTCTCTTAATTCATGGTTCACTGCCCACAGATGATGAAATCAGGACAATTGTTGAATGGAAACATCCGCGCGGCATTGTTCATATTGAATCATTTAAGGGGCTAAAAAGAATTCCAAAGACAAGTATCCTGTATGGTGAGTGCGGAGAGGTCTGCCACAGGGAACACGGCTACAGATTCTGGTTAGACCCGTCAAAAGTCATGTTTGCAATGGGTAACCGTGAGGAGAAGGTAAGAATTGCAGAGATGATTAAAAATTCAGGCAGACAGGAAATGGTAGCTGATATGTTCGCCGGAATCGGATACTTCACAATTCCTGCCGCCTGTAGTGGTGCACAGGTGCA
>DAOVRB010000164.1 GCA_030628325.1 Methanomicrobiaceae archaeon
AATTATACGAGGTGCCGTCCGGCAGCGGGATTAACGCATCAAACTCACGCCTGTTCCAGTCCACAACACCTATTGAATAAATATTCTTTCTGATTTCTCTGACAACCATTTCAGTTCACCTCAACAAATTTTGATATTACTGCACTGCAGACATGCCAGGTCCGGCCTTTTGGCATATCTTAAAAAACAGTACATGCAGAATCACCGGAAACACCGGAATTGCCCTTTTTTCATGACCATATTTTTTCGGGATTATATATATGTTCGTAAACTATGCACTTCAATCCCTTTCATCATCTGCACAGTCCAGTTCAGCTACGATCTTCACCGGATCCTTCACCTTTTTTATCAGTTTCCGGATCTTAATCAAACGATCGATACCGATAAAATGCTCTGCCATGACTTTTGCCAGAGGTGAGAGGACAATCTTTCCGCCTTTTTTCTCAGCAAGGCCCTCATGCTTAAGAACAGGGAATATTGGCTCCATTTCACCAACCATCGACCCGCAGATGATATCCAGTGCACGAAGATCTCCACCACAGACAATCACGTTTGAGACATACTCCTCAGATAACTGCTCATCATCATAGACCGGAGAAACCTCTTCCATCTCACCTTTCAGCAGACTCAGCGCAACCTCTTCTTCTGTCACGCGTGAATCCCTCATATAACTCCCGCCTGGTTCTGCAAGCACAACCACCTTTCCAAGATCGTGGAAATCCGGCCTGCCTGCCCGCCCCATCATCTGATAGAACTCCTGCACTGTGAGCCACTTAATACCCATGGCAAGAGAATCAAAGATAACCTGTGAAGCAGGGAAATCCACACCTGCGGCAAGTGCAGCAGTAGTAGCCACAGCAGAAATCTCCCCTTTTTCAAAACGTTTTTCTATCCTGCGCCGTTCCTTTGATGTCAGACCGGCGTGGTAAGCTGCTGCCTTTTTGCCGACCGCATCCGCGAGAACATGACACCGCGCACGGGCATTTGTAAAGATGATCGTCTGGCCACGGTAGCCTTTCTCAGACTTCTTCCCAAACTCCTCAGTGACCATCTTTTTTATCATCGGGATTTTCTGCTTGCGCTCGACAAATATCAGGTGACGTTCAAGCGGAACAGGGCGGGATTCATAAGATACCAGCTTTGCATTGAGTTTTTTTGCAAGAAGGTGGGGGGATCCGATTGTCGCACTGAGATAGATAAACTGTGCCTGTGGGGCGATGTGCTTTAAACGTACAATCAGCCCGTCAAGCCGGTGTCCCCGCTCGTCATCTTCGAGCATCTGCACTTCATCTATCACAACAGTACCGATATTCTTTAGTCTTCTCCCGCACCGGAGATGATTATCTATACCCTCATACGTACCTGTGACAATAGCTGCATTGATATTTCTGTTTGCCCTTAGCCGTGTTTCAGGGAGATTTATACGTGACACACCGGTCTGAAGTGATACATCCAGAAACTTTCCGTATTTCTCACTAAACCTCTGGAATTTCTGATTTGCAAGTGCGACAAGCGGGACTAAAAAGAGCATATGCCCACGGTTTTCCATGTAGTTTTTTATCCCTGCCATCTCACCGACAAATGTCTTTCCGCTTGCAGTCGCAGCCACAACAAGCAGATCTTTCCCGTACAAAAGTCCCGCGTCCACACAGATCTGCTGAACAGGCATGAGTCTCTCAATGCCTGAGGCGTCCCGAAACTCAGGCGGCAACGGCAGTTCGTTTATACCCTGTGTTTTTCCTTCCGCATCTGCCTCAATTCTGTCAAAGACGGTCTGTTTCATGTCAAGACGTTCAGGCTGAACCATCGCAAGTACACGGTCAAGATCCAGATATAACTCTAAGAGACGTTCCATGTGGGAGAATGACATCTTACCCAGACCACCGATATAACCAAGTTCACGCTTAAGCTCCTTTCCTGCACAGTTCAGGCAGATTTTTTCTTTCCCGTACTTCACAGCATTTTTTTTCTTCAGTGGCGTGACACGCTCTTCATAGAGGCACATCCTGCAGGCATTAAGATATGAAAACTTAATCTGAAGATTATCAAGAAAAGACTCAAAATTTTTGCTCTCTGTTGTCAGGCGGATATCGCCCTTCCTGAGCTCTGATATCAGTTGTTTTGTCGGGGTGTTTGTATACTGACGTTTACCTGTGGATTTTAAGCGGTAGTTTTTCGGGCGAAATCCCTTCCCGGTCCCTGAGAGCTCTGTGACAGCCGTGGCAACTACCTGCCCCCCACTAAAAAAGAACAGGTGGTATGACCCACGCTGAGGGTGAACAACAATTTTCATGCACTAACCAGATCATGGATGACATAACGGACACCGGCTGTTTCAAGTCTCTTTAAAAAATCAGTGAACTCCTCATCTACAATTATAATAGCACATTCCAGTCCGTGAAAAACTGCTTCAATAATACCCTCGCGTGCACCGAAGAACATATCCGGCTCTCTTCCGACTGCTTTTAACGATACATCAGCCTCAAGACCTACCGCCCCCACAACATCCACTCCGTCAATCACTTCAAGAAGAAGAGTCCGGGACACATTTCTGGAACCACCTCTCTCGATACGCGGAACCTTGCAGACATGCACAATGCCCTCAGAATGATCAATAATGCCTGTGAGATTTGAGACACCGACATCCATCCCTTTCTCTGCATCGAGTGTTGCCATGCCGGTTGCTGCATGTTTCCCAAAATCTGCAAAAAGCATGCCACCTTTCATAAATACTCCGACAGTATCGCCTTTTTTGATGTCAGAGGCAGAAAGCGCAGTCCAGACAACTACAGGCTGAATCACCTCATGCGTTACATGATGTGCATAAGACTCAAGAGCCTCGGCATTGTTCATCACCCACTCAATACCCGTGTGAGTGACATTATATCTCCCGCGTCCGTGCGATGCCACCATCCCGTCATCAACAAGTTCGCGGATATATTCCGAGACCGCCTGCGGAGTCACTCCTAAGATCTCTGCAATCTCCTGCTGGCGGACAGAAGGCTGGTGCTCTGCAATCTCAACAAGGATCTGGAAACGTGTCGCCTCACGCTTGCTCCTTAAAATTATATATAGAGGGTCATTCTCCCGGTTTATCAATTAACACCAACCCCTGACCTTTTACATCAAGATGTGGCATGCGTTTTGCAAGTGCTTTAACAAATACCGGAGTAGCATTTAATTTCCTTGCAATATCATTATAGGACGTATTCCCCTTACGAACATCCACTTCGAGATCATCTCCAAGCTTGCGCAGCCCCTCATCGGTAGAGACAGAAATGTGCAGAATATCAGCGAGATCGTCCATTGAACACTGAAAATTCGCGCGAAATTTACTATATGTCGTTTTAAACTCTTTTTTTGGTAATTCTCCCGGTTTTGGCATTCTCCATTGATCTTCAATAAGATTGCCTTTATTCAGGATTGCAAGACATTCCGACACACTTTCGCCATCCACTTCAGCACATAGTTCCTCTTCTGTCAGCCATGATTTGGCCAGCATATCATAAACTTTTTTAAACTCTCTGTTATTGAATGTTATAATCAGAGGTACAAGCTCAAGTGGATCATTGACTATTCTGATATGTCCTGTCAAAGTAAAAACCCATACAGTATATGGCACTATAAATGAATAAAGGTTCTTAAGGCTATTCTATGCGAAGTAACGGGCAGATTATTATCAGGGGGATTGTTCAGGGGGTAGGATTCCGCCCTTTTGTATATTCCCTGGCAAAAATATTCAACATACGGGGCACAGTGATGAACCTCGGCAGTGAAGTACGTATAACAGCCTTTGGAGAGCGTTTTTCAGAATTTCTTGATGCAGTTTCAGAAGGAACGCCCCTCTCTATAATCGACAGTGTTATAGTCAATGATATTGCTCATCCCGATGACTGTCCGGCTGATTTCATCATACTGAACAGTACTGAGGGGTCGCATTCAGGATTCATTCCCACAGATGTGGCAACATGTGATGAGTGCTTAAGAGATATCTACAGAAAAGGCGGGAGATATGAGGGATACTGGGCAACGTCATGCGTCAACTGCGGGCCGAGGTACAGTATAATTCGTGCAGTCCCATATGACCGCCAGCGGACGACGATGGACGATTTTCCCATCTGCAGTGCCT
>DAOVRB010000169.1 GCA_030628325.1 Methanomicrobiaceae archaeon
ACAAAGAGCGCAGGTGTTCAGCTAAAAACTAATGTAGCGGTACCAGCCAGGCAGACAGCAGAGCAACCAAAACCACCCGCTATCATAATTGCAAGGCATTCCGCAGATGACCTGGCATAACAATACTCTTGCCCGTTTCTGGATAATAGGCGAAATTTAATTGCTGAACTTCTCCCCTGGATGATTTAAACTGGATTGATGCAGCTAAAATTTCAATCAAAGAGTTATCCTTTAGTGTTATCAGAATGGTGTATGTCTTACTATCCTTCTGTGTAAATCCTTTTTCTTTCAATTCCTCCTGCGTTTTAACGAATGTATCACTTTTCAGAACTGTATCGAGGACTTTTTTCTTTTCTGCACCAGTTATCTTGGTTGTAATTTTCTCAGGAACATTACTGCTTTCTTTACTTCCACAAGACGTTTTAGGCTTGCACGCCATCGTACTCACCAGTAGCAATGCCGGCAACACAGGCAGCGCCTGCATTCCGATTTTCCTTTTCATACAATTTCCTCTCGTTTTCGTAATACTGGAGGCAGGACCAGACAAGCCTTGAGTAATCCTAAAAGCTAAATACAGAGATGCCTCCGGACAGCGAGGGGTTCATCTGACTGTGTGAGATGAGATGAGATGAGATGACCCCCAAGCTATAACGTAATCTCGTCTCTTCTGTTATACATTAGTTTGTTCGACGAATATTCAGTAGATTGACGAATATTCAGCGATCAGATGAATATTACGTGTGCTGATAAACGTATGCTGACATGAAGAGCCACGCTCTTTTTTCACTTACACAATTTTTCAGAACAGACAACGTTATCCCGCGAAATAAGAGGCGGGATGAAAAACCCTTTCATTGGCGAAGCAGGCTTGACACCCGCTCTAATCAAAGAGTGGTGGTTGAACGTTATCAACCAATTGAAATGTTTCATTAAGGGATACACCGCAGGCACCACCATCGCACTCATCAGCAACAATGCCAGGAGTATGACGCCGATTTTCATGTTTTCATTACCTCTTTTGTGTTCATTCAAGGTTTAAGGAGGCATGACCCGAATTTGCTATAAAAGTCAAAATTCCAGATTGACTTTTATCGCTTTTTGTGTGATGGCCCAAGCCATCATGTGCGTTTAGCATGAAAGTGGCAAATGCCACTTTCATCAAACAGTGCGTGACCTTGAGAGGTCATGCACGTTTTCATGGAAGAAGAATCCACGTGGGTCTGACCCTTACCAGCATTTCAGCTGGCAGGGGATACATCGTATCTCAAAGTACTTCCCTTGGTATTCATATAATTTCAGCCGGGACAAACATTCTGATCTGGAATAATTTTCAAGACATAGATTAAATGACCAGACATGTTGTCCGGAATAATCCTGCACTTCATAAACAAGCCGTTCACCATCTCGCCATTCGGTTGTACTGGTATATGCTTCCTGCATTCCCCGTTTATATTCTGGGTGATCCTTCAGGTCTGCATCAGTAAGAGGAAATACAAGAGCGTCTTTTGTGAAACTTTGGTTATATTCAATAATAAAACACCGGAACATTGTCTCCTGACACTTATTTTCCGGCTGATTATTCCCTGTTATTAAATCTCTTTGCTGGGTAATCATTCCATAGGCCAGATAGGTGCCGATTATCCCAACACAGATGAGAATACACACTATTGCAGCCTGTTTTTTGTTAATATCGGACAATTTCATCGAACGGGGTCACATCCTTGTTTGTGAATATTCTTCCAGATGACATTTCCACATCACTTCTTAATATATCCGACGTCAAAACATTGTTGAGGAATCTTCGGATTATTTCATACAATGAACCAGTCTCTATTATTCATAAAAAGGATGGGGATTAAGCCCACCGGTAATCCAGGTAGGATCGGGTAACCAGATTCTGGTTGTTTGATCCGCCCCAGGTCCAGTCAATGTGAACAAATCTTTCATTTGGAGTCTGTTCATTAAAATTCCATACTCCGCGTGGTTTTCGCCAAGTGCCGCCTGTTTCACGGGCCCACTCATCAATTACAGGGTTCGTGTAAGCGATAAACTGATCAGTGACCGGCTGGCTTGCCTGATAATGTTCTGAAGATCCACTTGCCCTCGTAAAGCTAGTACTCGGGTTATCCTGGTCGTTGTATACATATCCTGCGAACCATTGTAATGTGTTCATATCTTCAAACGTTATGTAATACTTTCCATTAGAGATCTGGACATGATACCCATATGCATGGGGGAAGGATGATGGACTAAGTTCAATAATGCCGGCACCACTGTTTTCCCACTGCGGCAGGGGTGTCGGTGCCAGAGAATGATCATCATAAATTGCCGGGAACAGGTAAACCTTACCATTTGCCGTATAGCGATCGTAGTTCACTACAACCTCTATGGCATCCTGACCATCATTGAGATAATATTCTCTTTCCTGTGGGGCGTAGTATTGATTGTTCTGACCTGAAAAAGACCAATGATTTGGTGTTATCTGTCCGATACAGTAATCATAAGTAATCCACCAGTAAGCCCGGTTGAAATGAATCCATTCATTGAACCAAATGCCATTATCTGTAGCTGTTGCTTGGGTGATACCATTCCCAACAGTTTTCTTTTCTGGCATTTCTGGGGTTTCCATCACCAGAGGGATTGTGGTAATTTTTTCCAGTAATGTAGCATCATTCTCACCGGGAAGTACCGTTAAAACATTACCTTTACGTTCAATATGTGAATTAAGATCAGCGAGGTTATCGTAAAACCTGCAGAAGTGAGATGTGGGCAATGTCAGGATATTATTTTGAGAAGCGGCAAGGAACCTTTGATACATTACCTTTGGCATTCGTACCAGAACAACGGCATCATTGGAATTGATATTCTTTTCAATGAATCTGTTCTGGTATTCTTCGGATTTCATGAATTGGGCATTCAAATCCAGAGCTGAAGCAGAAAATTCAACAATTCCAGTTTTTTTATACATACCTAATGTATTAAGGGTTTTTTCAGAGAGAATGATGTTTATCATTTCTGATTCCGGTAAGGGAGTTGCTGGTTTAGCATCCATGAAATATTCTGGCGGAATATAATGATCAGGCACATTTACTGCCTTACCCACGTCAACAAGAGTTTGTTTACTCAATCCTTGTTCTTCCCCCGCACTCACCGCCGGCACAATCACTACACTCACCAGCACCAATGCCAGAAGCAGAGAAAGTGCCCGTATTCCGATTCTTTTTTTCATACGTTATCCTCCTTTTTTCGAACCGGAGGTAAAACCAGACAATAGCTTCAAGTAACCTTGAAACAGATGTTGTTTTGCCTCCGGGCAGCGAGGGGTTCATCTGACCTTGTGAAATGAGGTGAACTCCAAGCGACAATTTACTCTTGTCTCCTTCGGTATACATTAGTTTGTTCGGCGAATATTCAGTAGATTGACGAATATTTAGCGATCAGACGAACATTACGTGTGCTGACAAACGTATGCTGACATGAAGAGCCACGCTCTTTTTTCACTTACAATATTTCAGAACAGAGAACGTTATCCCACGAAATAAGAGGTGGGATAAAAAAAACTTTGCCTCCTATGGTATACAGACCATGGAGAGGCATATCAGTCCCCCGAGCAGCAGATACTGCCCGTCGGCAACGAGATCATACATAATTCTGTTGAGTCTGTTTCCGTTAAAGAGAACAATATAGCCCTGTACATAAATTACGATACCGACGATAATTGTTGTTTCGACAGGTGACAGGCATCCTTTGCAGAGGGCGAGTACAACCGCGCCGGCGGTAAGGTTCATCACTGACAGGAGAATTCTGGTCCTCCGTATACCAATGATCACTGGAATTGTCTGCACGCCTGATTCGGCGTCGCCTTTCACATCCCGTATATCAAATACCGTTGAATTGACAAATGAGAGGAAAAAGAAGAAGAGTCCGACTGCGACTGTCATCCTCCCTGCGGAAAATCCTGTGCATGCCGCCGGCAGAAGTGCAATTGGTATCGCCCACGCAAGTCCCACAATGAAATTTTTCACAAAGGGGATATCCTTCAGGCGTCGGTACCTGAACCCGCGGGGC
>DAOVRB010000315.1 GCA_030628325.1 Methanomicrobiaceae archaeon
AATCCGCCATGTCTCCAGAGAATTCAGTGTTTTATCAGGGATGAAGAACTCAATATGCATGTTGAATTCAGGAGCAATGACATGCTATCTGCTCTTGGCGCGAATATGTATGCGCTTGTGCACCTCCAGAAGATGATCGCAGATGCACTCTCTGTTACCTGCGGCTGGTATTCCCATACTTCAGTCTCTGCACACATATACTACGACCGCGACCATGAAGAACTGATGAAATATGTAAAGGGTCTGGGGCTTGAAAAACTGATTCAGCAGAGTGACAATTCTGGTTTAATTGCAAAAAAACGTACATGACGTCTCAGTGTCAGGCACAGTTTTGATGACAGTGGCAGTTGCCCACGACTGAAATTGTGGGCTTCCTGCCTCTTCTGATCGTGAAAAACAGTTTTTATAATTCTGGCGTGAAATCGCGAAGTCTTTAACTTCGCAGTAGTTCACACAGGAATACCACTTCACACATTTTGCATCTGTTTATATTATTTTTCTCATTAGTCCAGGTGTTTTCTCAGGATTTCCGGTCCTACTGTGCCCATTTTATACAGTGTCATTGCAGCAGAGGATTTCATCAGGCCTTCTGAATTATCTATCGTTTCAAGGAGCGGTGCAATTGCGGGTTCACCTATACGGCAGAGCGCAAGTGCGGCAAAACCTCTCACAAAGTCTTCTTCATCATCCAGAAGAGATATCAGTGGTTTTATTGCCGGTTCACCCATCTCACCCAGTGCCGCTGCGGCGTATTTCTGTGCATTACTGTCAGGGAATATTTTCATCATTGAGATTAAGGGTTCAATAGAAGGTTCGCCGATTTTTACGAGTGCCCTTGCGGCATACCAGCGGATATCGTTATCTACTTCATTGAAGATCAGGTCAACAAGCGGCTCAACCGCCTTTTCGCCAATATTCACCAGTGCTTCAACTGCATCTCTTCTTTCTTCAGGTGTGCCTGATTTCAGGACATCAATGAGGGATTCTGTTTTATCTTCGCTGGTCATGTTGTAATTTCCTTTTTGTCTTATACTCTTTTATCTTTTCTGCGTTTTAAGTGCAGAAACTATGGCACTGCGGGTATCTGAATCACATTTGTCAGGCATTTTTTTAAGTTCTTCATCAATATTTAATCCCATGCTAAGAAGAGCTTTGACAACCCCTGTCCTGACGAGCTCATCTCCGTTGCAGAATGCCCTCACTAATGGTTCGATCGCCTGCTTTCCGTAATGTGAAACTGCCTTTGCCGCTCTGCTTCTCATGTATGGGTCCGAATCACCAAGTGTGGATATTAACGGTTCTATCGCGTCCGGTTCATTAATATCACCCAATGCAATTGCTGCCCTCCATCGAAGGTCGTCATCCTCGTCTTTCAGTGCTGTAATAAGTACATCCAGTGCAGGTTTTCCTATTTTGCCGAGTGCTTCTGCCGCTTCCCACCTTACACCACTGTTCTCGTCACTTAAGAGATGAGATAAAGGTTCGATTGCAACCGGGTCACCGATTTCACCGAGTGCGATTGCTGAGCGGTACCTGTACTCCACATCATTCTTTTTTAGTGCGGATATAAGTCCTTTCACGTCCCTTTTTCTTCTCATTTTGATTACATCCGCACCGGCACGGGTCTGGAAATAATCACCACCCTTTTTGTTGCCCAAAACGATGGGAGACTCTCTGTTAATTGCCTTTTCAGTGATGTATGCAACAATTTTTGCCTGTTTCTTTTCAATTCTTTCAAAGATTAAGCCTGAAACTCCTGAAACAATGATAAACATTAGTGCCCGGATTATGGCGTTAATATCAAAGAGATTACCTGTGATTGAAATTTCGATTGTAATGTGAAGAATGGCAAGATAAATGCCCAGAAATATTGTTTTTCTCTTGTAAAAATAAGCAAAAACGATTATCAGGAGATAAAAAAAGTGTGTGTACCCACTGGCGTATCCAAGGCTGTAATGAATAAATAATTCAAGCCCTGTGCAAACCAGAAACCCAAGTGCAAGCATGGTGACCTCTTTTTTTTCAACATCTGAATAATCACCTGCAAATTGTTTCATATTAACATGATGATATTTTTTGATTTTATTTATAATTAGTGGATGGTTGGCTGACAACAACCGCTATTATAGACTTTTCTACATGATTTTGACGTGAATCAGATATAATCTGGTTCACCATGACATTTTTGATAGCTGAACCAGACAAAATGAGTATGGCAAAATTACAAAATTAAATAGATTTTGTTTAGATCAATCTGCCTTTATTTGTATGAAGATAATTATATATATGATCTGATCATAATGGGGGCTGAGGTACATAAAATGGTTGGTTTAGCAAAACTGAGTGATGACCAGATAAAAAAAGTTGTAGCATGTGAAGATGATGTCGGTGTTGTTCTTGTGGCATACGGGAAGACATCCCTTGCAGACCTGAAAGCAGATGCAGTCTCTAAAGTTCAGGCTCTGGAAAAAGAAATTGGTGTTACCCTCGTTGCCTACACGTAATCAGACGCTTCGAACGGTTTTTGATTACAGTGGCAAATGTCTGTCACTGTAAGGAGAAGGTCTTA
>DAOVRB010000148.1 GCA_030628325.1 Methanomicrobiaceae archaeon
AATTCTGTATCTCCTGTCAGAGAATATGATCTGATCCCTTCAACAATCTCTTTATCGCATATGCCACAGTTGTGAGGGCCGCGTGTACGACCTCCGCCTACTGGATCACACATTACATGATAGCCGGCATTTTGCAGGACATCAAGAACACTCCACAGGTATGGCGGTCTGAATGCCCCCTGTTTCCAGTAACGTTCCACGTCAGTTTTTGACTGGATTGTGCAGAGGTTCATTGAAATCATATCTGAATATGGGATTGATTCCTTTATGGATCTGTGCATGTCATCCATCGCTTCCTTTTCAGTTAAGAAGGGTGGTTTCATCATCAGGTATGTCTTAACTCCTGCTCCTGCTTTGCGTGCTTCAGCAGCAGCCTCAATAAAGTCACTGAATGTATGACCTTTATCAATACATTTTTCTCTGATCCGGTCATTTGTGGTTTCTAAGCCCATTGCGATATAGAGTGGCGTGTCCCAGACTCCTGTGTCGACATCAGAGAGAAAATTCTCCACCACATCTTTTCGTACATACTCTGTTCTGGATTCGGCTATGATCAGTTTACCTTTGAATGCCTCTGCAACAAGTTTCCTGGCTTCTGGAGGAACTTCTGTTTCATCCAGAAAACTGCCTGATGTGAATATCTTGAGCATACTGTATTCATCGTCATGATAATTTTCCTGTATCCACCTGATTTGTCCTGCGATCTTTTTAATTAGTTCGCTTTTTGAGAGTTTGTGGTACCTCTCATGACGGTACCCACACATTCTGCAACGGTTCCAGGAACATCCGCCTGTTTTGATTATTATTGTGAGGCACTGCAGAACTTCCTCATTATAAAGTTCAGTCCCTTTCCAGGATGCAAGTGGTTTTTCAAAATTTTTAGATATCATTTAATGTTAGTATGATTGATCGTATAATTATGAAAAAGATCGCTTGTATATTGATATTAGTTCTGGCACTGATTGGCACAGGTTCAGCTTATATTATAAAATGTGATTGTCCGGATATGGTCGCTATTGGAGAACCATTGGATATCAAAGGTACAAGCACGTTAAATGCCGGTCTTAGCTATGATGTGAGTATTTACAGGAACAAACCCTCAATTATGTTTATTGGGAGGAAGACCATTACAATCCAGGATGGCGGTTACTGGTCTGTTTACTTTATTACAGATAGCCTCAAACCCGGGCAGTATAAACTGGAAGTAGGCGGTAAGGAGAACGCCGGCGATTTTGGATCAGGTTCAGACTGCACTTATGATAAACCAAAAATATTCACTGTTGTTGATCGCTCCGCGGGTCTTGAGATAACATCACCAATGATCCAGGATTTTAACGGTATTCTGAGTATTTCCGGGCATGATGAAGAGATTGGAGATAGTGGTATTGAACTAACTGTCAGGGGTTCTTCAGGTGTCATTTATGGTCCTACTTATATCCGCACGGATTCGGACGGTGAATTTGCACAAAGTGTTTCAATTTCAGAAGGTGGGATTTATACAGTTACATTTTCAGATTTGAAGGGTTTTATTGCCAATGTTGACTTCAAAGTAAACTCTCCTTTTGTTCCGACAACTATCATTCCTACAGGCAGGGAAACAACACAGGCAACCAAAATGTATGCGAGTGCCCAGGCGTCACGGGATAACCCTGCGTTTTTTGCAGTTGATTCCAAACCGGGTACACTGGTTGTGACGACCTCATATGGAATTGACTGGGTTGTGGAATATACGGATGGCAGTACGCAACCTGTGAAAGTGAATGAACAGGGCACTCTCTCGGCAGAGATTTTAAAAATACCTGTCAGTGGTGGTATGATGTACCTGAAAGTCTATCCGGCAATGTATTCGGATTCAGGAATGGTCTCGGTGTATGCAGAAAATGCAGATTCAATAAGCGCCAGTCCCTCTGCCGCCACCTACTTTGGGGATGCGCCCCCAGTTACCTCAACACAGGAATCCCCCGTGTCAGTCCCTGTAATCTTCCTTGCTTTTGTAATTATCTGTCTGTTTGTAAGGAAGGAATAACACTATTTTTTAACTGATAAAAAATAATTTCTATAAGGGCCGGGATAGTCTAGCCCGGAAAGGCGGTGGCCTTGAAAGCCACTGGTGCCTGGCACCTCAGGAGTTCAAATCTCCTTCCCGGCGTTCTCAATTTTATAGTGGCGAACGTTTTTTTGAACTAATGGTAAACGAAAGTTTTCAAAAAACTTTCTCGAACAACGCCCCGCAGGGCGGTGTGAAACGCGACCAAGCGTTTATCATTGTTTAATTTAAAAATAGACGTTTGACATTATAAGAAGAAAACTGAACATTTCTGGAAGTTTGGTTTTCAATTTTAATTAGACTCCCGTAATTTCGGGAGGCTGGAGGCATACAAACTATGTGTATTGCAGTTCCGGCAGAAGTGCTGGAAATTAAGAATGGCAACATCGGCGTTGTGGATTATGGCGACCTGAAGCAGGAAGTCAGACTGGACCTTGTTGATGTTGAAATTGGTGAATTTGTCCTTGTCCACGTAGGATTTGCCATACAGAAACTGAGTCGTGAAGATGCACTCCAGACCCGTGAACTCTTCAAAGAAGTGTATGCGGCAATGGAGGAGTGATGCACGAATATACGGTTGCATATGATATTTATGCAACTGCGAAACGGGCCGCACTTGAAAATTCTGCAACTCATGTCAACAAAATTTATGTTGACGTGGGCGAACTCTCGATGATAAATCCTGAGCAGGTTGTGTTCCTTTTTGAAATATTACGTGATGAAGATTCTCTTTTTAAGGACGCAGTTTTAGAATGCCATGCTGTAAAGGCTCTGGTTCAGTGTGCGTGTGGTTATAAGGGATCTGAAAAGTTTGTGTGCCCTGATTGTGGCAGTCTTCCTGAGGTTATTGAGGGAAGGGAAATTCTTGTTACAAATCTTGAAATAGAAGTTGATGATGCATGAAAATCAACCTGATGCATGGCGCTGGCGGTGCAGTTTTTAGTGAACTGCTCGGTTCAACGCTTACAAAGTACGTCCATAATAATGCTGGCGGAATAGGTCTGGAATCACTGGACGACGGGGCAGTGATACCTATAGGAGATCAGAATATTGTTTTTACAACAGACAGCCATATTGTCCAGCCGCTTTTTTTCCCTGGAGGGGATATCGGGAGAATCGCTGTATGCGGGACAATTAATGACCTTGCAATGATGGGTGGTCGTCCGATTGCACTTTCCTGTGGTATGCTGATTGAGGAAGGGTTTGATGTAGAGGTTCTTGAGAGAATTGTATCCTCTATGGATGCCGCACTTGGTGAGTGCGGGGCTTCACTTGTAACAGGGGATACAAAAGTTCTTGAGCGGGGTGCACTTGACGGCATTGCCATCAACACTGCCGGTATTGGTGTGGTGGAAAAACCTGTCAGGGACAATGGCCTTTTGGTGGGAGACCAGATTATTGTAAACGGCACCATTGGGGATCATGGCATGGCGATAATGACGTACCGTGAGGGTTTTGATCTTGGTGAACAGATAAAGTCTGATGTCGCACCTCTCTGGTCACTTGTTGACTCTGCGATGAATGCAGGTACAATCCATGCAATGAAAGATCCTACCCGTGGTGGCTTTGCAAATGCGATAAATGAAATGGCTGAAAAATCCGGTGTTCAGGTAAGAATTTCAGAAGAAGATCTGCCTATAAGAAAAAGTGTCAGGAGTGCGTCTGAACTCCTGGGTCTCAATCCTCTTGATATGGCCAATGAAGGGAAGGTTGTCATGGGTGTTGCACCGGAGGATGCAGAAGAGATTTTAAAGGCCATGCGGTTGAACCCATATGGTAAAGATGCAGTAATTGTCGGCAGGGTGGTTGAAGGTGACTCTGTTATAATGGAAACCACTATTGGTGGTGAAAGATTTATTGAGGCACCTGTCGGCGATCCGGTACCAAGAGTGTGTTAAACAGTCTAATTTATTATTTCCTGTATTTTTCACATAATTTTTATATCTGTTTTCATCTCTGCACAACTTAATGCCAGTACATCAACTTAAACAACAACTGAATTGTTTTGTTCGCTGATATTTACTGTGGCAAGATCTTCCATTATGCAGTAAATTCCATCGGTGAGTCTGGTTCGATCTGTATGTGCGAAAAGAGAGTTTTCTGTAATTGTGTATTCGAGGCTGATGTCATGGAATATTCCCGGGTCTGCAATTTGTGAAGACCGGGCGTCTACGAACTCCTCATCGCCTGCAGTTGAATTTCATATAATACTATATAAATTTAAAATGAAATCTCTTCTAATGTCTTCCTCTGTTGATCTTGTGCTGAAAGATCTCCTCCTTCCAAATGGAAGAGTTGCAGATATATCA
>DAOVRB010000161.1 GCA_030628325.1 Methanomicrobiaceae archaeon
AGTTCGTCATTTTTACCCATCATGCCGACAATACTCTTCATTTTGCCAATGTCAATTCCCAGTTCGGTATCATTCGCAGAAAACGATATGAATGCATCAGATTTAAGATCAAGAGAGATCATTGCAACATTTGCGGTATCAACTGCCAGGGTTTTCATACCCTCTTCACTTACGTGAAAGCGACATTCATTTACCATTGCAGCAATAGCGTCTATTGACTCCCTGAAAATATCTGTATTTATAGTTGCTTTAAACATCATTACCCCTTTACAAACTTTATTATAATGTATAATTATCATATTTTTTAATAATGCTTGATGTTTTATGCTGTGACCATCAGATATTGTAAACAGGTATTGAAAATATGGGTTCACAATGGGGTTCTGACAAATATTATAAAAAATCATTAAAGGAAGGTTATAGATCGCGTGCAGCCTATAAACTCTTAGAGGTCCAGAAGCGCTTTCAGATCATCCGCAAGGATGACAATGTGGTAGATCTCGGTGCCGCACCAGGTTCATGGATGCAGGTTCTGCGTGAGATGACAGATGCGCAGATAGTTGGTGTGGATCTAAATCCAATAGCTCCGATAGAGAACACAGCGTTTGTTACAGGAGATTTTACTACAGAGGCTGTGCAGGAGAAGATCAGATCCCTTCTGGATGAGGTAAATATTGTTGTCTGCGATGCTTCCCCAAAATTATCCGGTCAGAAGAGTTATGATCAGGCAAGGGCCATTGGTCTTTCTGAAGATGCTCTTGCATTTGCCGTAAAAATTCTTAAACCAGGCGGCAACTTCGTAATAAAATCATTCCAGGGTGAGATGTTTAAAGAACTGCTGGATGAAGTCAGGGATAATTTTTACGCAGTTAAAGTTTACAGGGCAAGGGTATCGCGGAAAGGGAGTACTGAAGTGTATATTGTTGCAAAAAATTTCAGGGGGAGAAATAATTCTTCTTAAAGATGACTTCAACAGAACTATTAAAAATCTGAGAATCAGCCTCACATCGAAGTGTAATCTAAGGTGTATATACTGCCACGCTGAAGGAGAACAGAATCCAAAAGAGGAGATCAGCAGGGAAGACATAGCAGAAATTCTCAGAGTTGGAGAAAAATTTGGAATTACAAGTGTGAAGTTTACCGGAGGTGAACCACTTGTCAGAAGAGATCTTGTAGATATAATCCGTTCAGTTCCGGAAAGTATGGAATCCTCACTCACAACAAATGGAACACTTCTGGCGCCTGTTGCGCGTGACCTGAAAGACGCAGGTCTTTCAAGAGTTAATATCAGCCTTGATACACTCCGTCCGGACAGGTATATAGAAATTACCAAAAAAGATATGCTTGCTAATGTGTTTGAGGGTATTAATGCAGCTCTTAATGTGGGACTTACGCCTGTTAAATTAAACGTGGTGCTCTTAAAAGGTATTAATGAAGATGAAATTAACGACTTTATTGACTTCGTCAGGAACAAAAGGAATCTGATTCTCCAGTTCATCGAACTGATGGAGTTTGATGGCAATAAATATCGTACAAACGTAACAGCTCTGGAAAAAGAACTGCAGGCGCAGTCTAAAACAATAATAACCCGCAGGATGCACCATCGAAAAAAATACTGCTTAAATGGTTCTGAAGTGGAAGTTGTGCGACCTATGCACAATAATGAATTCTGTGCCTTCTGCAACCGGCTGCGTGTTACATCTGATGCCAAACTCAAACCCTGTCTTCTGAGGCATGACAACCATGTCGATGTACGTGGAAAGAGAGGTGAGGAACTTGAGGAATTGTTTCTTAAAGCGGTAAAACTGAGAGAGCCCTACTTTACCTGAGATCTCCGGGCAAAATCCAAATGTATTCTCCGTGAAATGGGACTCACATTTAAGCCTGAATGTGAGATTGCCACTTTCATCAAAACCGCGCGTGAAGCAAAAAGGTCATGCACGTTTTCAATCCCTGTCAGGATTGTTCAGTATAATATCCGGATTTTTGAGATATACAAACAACAGATACTTTTTCCCACAATCCTTCCAATATGAAAGTATGATGGAAAAGAACGAATACTATCATCTTCTCGAAAAACTCTATTCAAAATCCCTGATACTTGAAAGCACATCTGAATTTCAGCAGGTATTATATTTCCATTTTATTGATGCAATTGCCCATCTGGACTATTCACTATGCCAGCTTGCGTTCAACTACCAGTCACCAAGGAATATTATGAATATGCAGTATATGCGATGGCGTATAGATGAAGAGAAGAAGGGTGAGCGCATCTATTTCGCTGAGTTCATTAACTGGCTTAAAGCAGAAAATCAGGAAAAGTATGAATCACTGCCAACTTTATGGAAGGAAATTTATGATGAGAGTTCCCCTGTCTGCTACCGCAGTTTCAGGATTGTACTTGATCCAGGTAGTTATCAACCGGTTCCTGCAGGATTTTTTCAGGTTTCAATAGAAGAGTTATTCTCACAAAAATTCATTCGAAGCCTGTATAATGATGCATCTCTCGGTATGCTCTTTGATGAATTTATGCAGACAAAAAAGAAGGAATGAGACTAAATTCAGGTATAATAAATGGAAGTATCCCGCCTCTGCTCAACCCTTGTGCAGATCAGAAGTGAAAATCCCCCGGGCAACACCAGGGAAATTATTGAATACATCAGTGATTATCTTGAAGGTCTCGGAATTAAAGGAACAGTCATTAATAGGCCAGAGGGCAGGTGCAACCTTATTGTCGGGGGAACTCAGGATAACCTCCTTCTCTGTGGCCATGTTGATGTTGTCCCTGCAGTGAACGATGGCTGGACTCACGAACCTTTTTCCGGTGACATTGCCGGGGGATTCGTCTGGGGAAGAGGTTCAACAGATATGAAAGGTGGATGTGCGGCCATACTGACAGCAGTGAAACGTCTGGCAGACCGGGGTGAAGGAGAGAACGCGGGTCTCGCTTTTGTATGTGATGAAGAAACCGGCGGAGAGTCAGGGATGCGCTATCTGCTTAGTAAAAATCTCTTAAAACCGTGCGACTGTCTGATTGCCGAACCAACACCACATCTTAACCCCTGTACCGGGCAAAAAGGTCTCTGCAGGTTAAAAATAAACTTCAAAGGAAAACCCGCACACGGGTCACTATATCCCCATTTCGGTGTAAGCGCAATAATGGAGGCATGCAACATTATTTTTTACCTGAAAATGCTTAATGAAAGAAATTTTGCAGTGGATAAAGAGATAGAGGAGATTATTGTCAGGTCATCAGGGGTGCTTTCCAAAGTATTTGGGATGTCGGGGATATCCGGGATTGAAGATGCAATCAGGAAAATCACATTTAATCCTGGCAGAATTACAGGTGGTGAGGGGGTCAATATTGTTGCACAGAACTGTTCACTTGATGTTGAAATGCGCATCCCCTGGGGTTGTAATGTAAACCGCCTGACAGAAGAAATTACAGAGCGCGCAGGGCCTGCAGATGTAGAGATAAGAACTGCATCAGCACCCGCTTTCACTTCATCCCACTCAGATATTGTGAAGATAACATGCGATGAGATTGAAAAGGTCTATGGGAAACCGGTTCAGCCTATTGTTCACTGGGCAGCAAGCGATGCAAGACATCTCAGGAAAGCAGGATTTGATGTAGTGGAATACGGGCCTGGTGAAATTCTGACACTTCATGGTATTGATGAGAGAGTCTCTGTATCCCAGCTTGAGAGTGCAACAGCAATATATGAAAAAATAATAAAGAGATATACCTGATGATTCAAAGTATGTCATATATACATACTTTTTATATGCCACATTTCGCATCTTACATTTCGTATCTTGTATTTTATGGCCTGTCTGAAAGCCGTGATTAAAGTCACGGGGTTTTCATGGCATCCTTTTCTGAAGAACTGATATGAAAAGTTACTCAATATCTAAGTAACTATTTATTATTAATGAAAATACTATGTTAATATTAATGAAAAAGGCATCTCTAATAACGATAATTCTGATGTTCATCATATTTACTCTGGCATCAGCGGGGTGTGCAGAACTTCCAGTGGAAAATGTGTCGTTGGAAAACCTCCCGTTCATTTCACAGTCAGAGTGTAATCCTACAGAGGGATCTATGGCTGAACAAAATAATACTGATTCTTATATGACAATAGTTACCCCATATGCTACAGAAGCACCTGAAGAAGAAAAAGAACTTGCAGGTTTCGAACCGCCCACTCAAAA
>DAOVRB010000038.1 GCA_030628325.1 Methanomicrobiaceae archaeon
CTGTCCTGATTGCTGTGAATATGATGGATGCAGCGAGAGATAAAAATATTGAGATTGATATCTATGAACTCCAGCGCATTCTCGGTGTCCCGGTTGTCCCGATAGTTGCTATCAGCGGGGAAGGCTTAAAAGAACTCATAGTAATGATCAGAAAAGCACAGGTTGTCAATATCAAAATGGTACAAAACAGACTTAAAGGAAAAGACGAAGAGCCTGTTATAAGTGGGTACGGGAGTTGCGGCAAATGTGGGGTTTTTAGCAGATGAAACTCACACATGACGAACG
Organism: Methanomicrobiaceae archaeon; assembly: GCA_030628325.1. GTDB lineage: Archaea > Halobacteriota > Methanomicrobia > Methanomicrobiales > Methanomicrobiaceae > DAOVRB01. Next base: position 286 of record DAOVRB010000038.1, read on the forward strand.
CTGGAACTTAGTCGATGAGATTGCTATCAGGACTGTAAAATTCGGTAAGTACAAACTGAAATTATCAGATGTTCTGGGCGAACTGACCGTAAAACCATTAACAGGCCTCCCGGTTGCAGTAGCTGTTTTATTTGGATTCTGGAGTATTTTTACATCAGTGGCAGGTACCCTCATTACTGATGGTTTCATGGTCAAACTCTTTGACGACCACTTTTTGCCATGGGTTCAGGCTGCCTGGCCGGACCCGGAGAGTATTCTTTATTTTCTCTTCGTCGGGAACCCGAATGCAGATAGTTGCTTTGAAGCGTTTGGTGTTCTGACATCAGGCCTTTTTGTCGCCTTTGGAATAGTATTCCCGGCTCTTCTCGTATTCTATTTTGTAATGACAGTACTGGAAGACAGTGGATACCTGCCACGCCTTGCAGTCCTTTTAGACACCTTCCTGCACAGGATTGGACTGCACGGTTATGCAATCGTCCCGACAATCCTTGGCCTTGGATGTAATGTACCTGCAATTACAGCAACAAGAATCCTTGAAACGAGAAAACAGCGCTTCATAATGATGACTCTCGTTGCTCTCTTTATCCCGTGCGGTGCACAGCTGGGTATAATGCTTGAAGTAATCCCGGAGACGATCGGGTTTGTCTTTCTCTACCTGATAATCGGCTATGCACTCTTTGGATTTGTCTTAAACAAACTAATTCCCGGAAAAAATCCGGAAATTCTTGTAGATGTGCCACGTTATCACATACCGGTCAGGTCAAATGTAATAAAGAAGATGTGGATGCAAACCAGGAATTTCCTCTTTGATGCGGTGCCTTTCGTGTTGCTGGGTGTATTTCTTGTAAACCTCCTGTATCTTGGCGGTATCATCCAGTGGCTGTCTGAAGTAACCGCTCCGGTTTTTGTCACGTGGTTTGGTGTCCCAAAAGAGACAGTAGGGCCGCTAATCACAGCATTTCTGCGAAAAGACCTTGCAGTTGCCCAGCTTTCTAACATCCCTATGACTCCTTACCAGATGATATCGGCAGTTGTCCTTGTGACAATTTACTTCCCGTGCGTTGCAACATTCGTAGCGATGTTTAAAGAGGGATGGAAAGAATTACTGGCAGCTGTCGGCGTCCTGATGATTGTTGTATTTATCTACGGTGGAATCATCCACGGGATTGGCATCCTGTTGGGGGTGGCATAAATGACTACAGAACATAAATTTGCATCAATATATTTCGGAATAACAGGTATCCTCGTAACCGGCTTTGGCCTCACTGATATCCTGTTATTTATCGCCGGCTCTAAGTACACGTTCGGACTGCTTTTTATCCCTGACGACTTCTTCAGGGGTGCCTGGGGCGGACTGATAATGGTGTTTGGCGGACTGTTCATGCTGAGCGGTGTTAAGGATATTAGTAATCTTCAACAATTTACAAAGGTTTTTCTCGGTGCAGCACTGGTCTGGATTCTTGCAGGCTGTGACCTGCTTGCTATATTCTGCGGCGCGGTGCCGGCCGGAAGCGACAGCCCGGATTTTTTCAACTCGTTTTCAGGATTTATATCGGAATTTGCTCCTCCATACACGCCGGCTGTTCTCCTGTTGCCCTTTAGTCTTGTAATACTTGTACTGTTATATCGCTGGGGCTTTGCAGACAGCAATGAATAAATTAGGACACCCAAACTCTTTTTGAATATCCCCACATACAATATACAGTGAAACAACTCAGCAGGAAAGCAGAAGACTATCTGGAAGCAATTTACAATATCAGTCTGGAAAAAGGATACGCAAAAACGAAGAATGTTGCTCTGGAACTTGGAATCAGCCCGCCAAGTGTTGTTGAGATGTTTCGGAAACTGGATAATATGGGTTTGATCAATTACCGCCGCTATGAAGGTGTGACCTTAAAGTCAAAAGGCGAAGAAATTGCTAAAATAATAAAATACCGCCATGAGACTCTGAAGAAATTTCTGATACTTATCAGTGTCAGGGAAGAGATTGCAGACAAAGATGCCTGTATTATGGAACATGAACTGAACTCCGAAACTATTGAACAGATTAAACTGTTTGTGGATTTCCTGGATTCAAATTTTTACAAACCGGATACCCTTGCACTATTCAAAAGTTTCTCAGAGGCAAAAAAAAGGAAAGATTAAGCGAAGCTTCGGACACTGTTGGTGGAAGTGCCGGTTCTGGCAGAGCCTGTATAAATCAAATCATCTTTTCACTCAGATTGAGCACCATCAGTTTCATCTCTGTCATCTCCTCAATCGTATAACGTGGCCCCTCACGTCCCGTGCCTGAGCCCTTTGCACCTCCGTATGGCATATGATCCATCCTGAACGTGGAGATATCGTTTATTATCAGTCCCCCGACATCAGCCTCTTCAAATGCATTCATGATATTAGTCATGTTATTTGTAAAGAGACCCATCTGGAGACCAAATTCAGAATTGTTTGCAACTGCAAGCGCCTCTTCCAAGTCATCATAGGGTGATACAGCTACCACCGGAGCAAACATTTCTGTTGCATTCACTCTCATTTCCGGGGTGGTATCCACAAGTATTGTAGGTTCAAAGATGGTTCCTGACTGTTTTCCACCTGTAACCACATGTGCCCCGGCCTTTATGGCTTCCTGAACTTTTTCAAATGCATTCTCTGCCGCTCTTTCTGATATCATCGGACCGATATCTGTTCCGGGATCTGCGGGATCCCCTGTCTTTAAGTCTCTGACCTTTGCAACAAGAGAATTGAGGAATTCATTATACACAGTTCTCTGGACAAGCACACGCTGCACAGAAATACATACCTGACCTGCGTTTGAAAAACCACCTGTTGCAATTCTCCCTGATGCATATTCTAAATCCGCATCGCTATGTACAATCGTTGCTGCATTCCCGCCAAGTTCGAGAGCAACACGTTTCCTTCCGGCAATCTCTTTTAAGTGCCACCCAACAGCAGGACTGCCGGTAAAACTTAAGAATGCAATACGCGGGTCCCTGACAGGTATCTCTGCGTGATTTGGCAGACAGGGGAGAACAGATACTGCTTCAGGCGGCATTCCTGCCTCCAGCATGATTTCACCTAAAATAAGAGCAGAAACAGGTGTTTTTGATGCAGGTTTTATTATTACCGGGTTTCCTGCGGCTATAGCCGGACCTATTTTATGGCAGATCAAATTGAACGGGAAGTTAAAAGGGGTTATACACAGGACAGGGCCAATGGGAAAACGGCGGACAAAACCTGTCCGTCCCGTACCTGCCTCAGTCCAGTCAAGAGGGATTATCCCGCCGTTTATCCTCTTTGCCTCCTCCGCAGAGATCTCCAGTGTCCCTGTGGTTCTTTCAACCTCCGCTTTTGCGAGTGTTATTGTCTTTCCACATTCGTCTACAATTGTTTCAGCTATTTCTGTACCACGTTCTCTTATAATCTCCACCATTTTTTTGAGTATGCGAACCCTTTCGTATGTAGGCAGTCTTTTTGTAGCTTTTAAACCACAGACCGAGGCCACTATAGCATCCTCAATATCTTCTTTGTCGGCAAGATACACCCTGTAAACCGTTTCGTTGTTATATGGTGACTTTACATCCAGTATTTCATCACTTTTCCGCCAGTCGCCACCAACCAGAAATGCACGGGGGTCACTCATATTAGTTTGTAACTCCGCCTCTGGCTTAATAACTTTCGAAGCCCGAGGTTTTTGGCAGCAAATTTCATGCACTCATGCACAATACCTCAATAACTCTTGAGGAAACAACTACATCCAGAGACCTGGTTCACCCAAACCGGTCATGAAGTCTAAAATAACCTGTGACATACTCAATAATAAAATATGAAACAACAGTTGCGAAAAATATGGCAATAAGACGTATCAGTTCATCACCAAAGAATTCCCCAATATATGAACCGCCCGATACTCCGGCAATAACTGAGAGAAAAAGTATTCCAAGTTCCAGTTTGTCAAGGTTAACCATCCTGTAAACGTCCTCAATAATTGTAATCATAAAGGTTTGAATCGTTTTCGTATTGAAAAATAGAAAAAATAAAAAACAAAAAATACGAAAGGCAGAAAGGGCAAAAGAAGACAGGAAACAGATGAATGCAGGGAAAAAGGAATACAAGAGGAATATTATTTGAAAACAGGTGCTTTCCCCTTGCAAGGAGGTTTTGAATACGGGTGTCCTCCACCCGAAAATAAAGTCAGCATTGTATTATATCAATACACTCCGTGTGGGGTGAAAGTATAGTCGAAAATCACAGTTGTAAAATAACTGATAATCAAAATTCCCTAAAACAGATGGGCCTGTTGAGATTCGAACTCAAGATCTTCGCCGTGTAAAGGCGACGTCATAACCAGCTAGACCACAAGCCCCTGTATTGCCTACTAAAGTCTCCTTTGAGGTTATTAAACATGTTGTTATTGTCCCGAAATTCAGCGTGAAACTGAGAAAGATGTTCCCGGATAAATGAAAAAAGTATTAGATTAGAGAAGTCCGAAGGACTTCAGGGTGACTTCAGGGTTGACTGCACCGACATGGTAGACGGCACCCTCGGAAAGTTCGTTGATGACAACCTCTGCCGGTGAGAACAACGAGGTGTCAATCTGGTAGAAATCAAAATTTGCTGCCTTGAATGTGTCGTAGAACGGTTCACCATATGATGAAGACGTATTGGACGGGATTTTATCAAGATAGTCAACGATCTCAGGTGCATCCATTGTCAGGTATATCTGACCATGGTAGATGGTTGCATCATTTGTGCATCCCATAGCCTGAGTAGAGTCCTTCTTAACCGGAGGCAGTGGTGCGGTACCGATTGCGGACCGGATCTTTCTTGTGTCAAATCCAAGTTCATTGAGTTTATAAATAGCCGTTTCAACACAGCGTCCGGCAACCTGAATGGAACCGACAATAGATGCTGTAGGTGCAACAACCACACATACATTTGCGACATCCACTTTGCACTTCTCTGCAATATGTTCCATGACCTCACCACTTGGAAGTTTATCACTTTCAAGTGCCATAACCGCATAGTCACACTCATCTTCGTACTTAATTACCTCGTAGGTGTGTTTTGGCATAAGGGAAAGAGCACGTGCAGGGCCGCTCCCCATTGCAAAGAAGTTTCCGATATTTACAGTCCATCCTGCCTTCTGTGCGCCAAGACATGAAATTGACGGGAAATCGGTACTGACTTCAATAAATGAGAGCGGGATGCCCTTAATCTCACCCATGCGGAAGTTAATCTCACCAAGACCGCCCATACAGATCTCGGTAAAACGCTTACCTGCAAGATAACCGCCCTTTGTCTCAACACCACAGTCAATAATACGTGCGCCGTTGTCCAGCTGGTGGAACGCCACATTATAATCCTCAGGATATTCCACCATTTCTTCAAAAATATCCAGAGCAAGTTCATTTACACTAATCATGAGGTATACCTCTTATTCCATACATGATGAAACAAGATAGATAAGGATTTTCAAATGAACCAGAGCCCGGCAATTACTCAATAAGTTCAATAACCCTCTCTGGCTCGTATCTTAGTGAAATCAGACGTGATCTACCCCTGCCTTCCCTATAAAAAAGATTAATAAGTCGCATTTCATCAAACTTATTAATCATCCAATAATATCTTGTATAGCCGATTTTCATTGATTTTTTGGCAGATTTAAAAACAGAGCCGGTTGTCATCTCCTGCTCCTCCAGAGCCACCTCAGCAAGATGTTTCAGGAGTACCTTCTCCTCGTCTTTCAGGGTCCGGACAGTGAATGTAAGATGCAGATATTTCGAAATCTCATACGCGCGACAGATATCATCCCTGTTAAGGCATTTCCTCGCATCATTTTCAGCATTTAACGCCGCCCTCTTTAAGAGATCAATACCCACACGGAGGTCCCCGCTCTTCATAGTCTGCTCCACGACAATGTCAAGCATCTTCTCTGTTACAACACCTGAGTAGAGACCCTGCAGAATACGCTCATGGAGGATATTACGAACTTCATCCTCAGTATAAGGGCTAAAATAAATATCAGTCGGTCTGAAAACCGAATATACACGTGCATCAACCTCGCGGGAGAGATCCACCTGCATGTCACTTACTATGGCAATTACACTAATTCGCGTACCAGGGTAAGATTCATGAGAGCGAAGCAGTGTATAGAGCACATTATTAATTTCTTTATCATAGAGCAGATAATTGGCATCATCAAGGCAGACCAGAAGAACAATATCTTCATCCAGAACCATGCGTGCAACGGAGTCTAATATCTGTTTGAAAGAGGTGCCTGATGCAGGAGGGAGGTGCCCGGATAATTTCCTGTAGATCTGGGAAAATATTGCAAATTTTGTATTATCCATCTGACAGTTGATATACACCGGCACAAGTTTCTTCGTTGTATTCTCAATTTCACTGAAAAGTTTTCTTATTGTGGTAGTCTTCCCTGTGCCCGGCAGACCTCTGCAGATAGTATTGAGAGGACGTCCACCCCGAATTCCCGGGCGCACCTGAAATACAAGACTCTGCATCTGCGTATCACGGAAATTGAACTGCTCGGGGATGTAATCTATTTCAAAGACCTCAGGGTCGCGAAACAGTGTCTCATCCCACATCAGCAGATTCTTTTTCATAAACACAAAATTTTAATCAGGACATATATATAACCGTCAGATTCGATTCAGCGAGGGTCATCAGATCATCCAGAGAAGAATCTTTCACTCCTGGAGTGCGTTAAGACATCTCTTGCAGAGTGGTCTCCCGACAAATAACTGACTCAACCGCTCTTCAGGACCGGATATCATGGCACCGCAACTGCTACAGGAAAATGTCTCTTCACTACTCTTCTTTTCGTCCATATTCCCGCTCTGACCCTTGTTCTCACCGACAACAGGTTCTCCGGATATTTCAGACACTTCAGGAACTATCTCTTCTGGTTCATCTGACACCACTGCAGTTTCTGCAGTTCCTGCACCTGCTACGTACGCCACAGCCCCACCAGAGAGAGACGACTCCGTTTCAGGCACTTTGGGTCCTCCTGATGCTGCATGTATATCATCACCACCGGTATCACCAGCAACAGAAAGAGACTCCTGCCCACTGACAATAAAATCAGCGGGCACTTCAAGTACCCTGCGCCGGTAACTGTCCACCCGGTCTGCAGTTCCCGGATCATTTCTTCCCAGACGCGACAGAACACCGTCAAGATATGAGACCAGTTCATCGGCGTCATTCTCTGTTGCAACTTCACCCTCAATTTCAAGGCGCAGGTTTTCATAATTTTCAAGATTAATTGTAATCC
>DAOVRB010000182.1 GCA_030628325.1 Methanomicrobiaceae archaeon
CCCTGCACCTGAACTGGCAGTTACATCACGTTTTGTCTTAACAGTCACAGCAGGTGTTGTGAGACAGACGCTTTCTTCTCCTGAGAGCACCCTCCTGCTCATGGGATTTAAGACGACAACCGGGTAGCGGTCGCCTTCCCGCGAGAGGTAACCCTGGCGTATCATCTCCCTGATATAAGACTGCCACTCGTCTTTTGAATGGTTTTTTCCGCTCCCGTATGTCTGCAGTTTTTCATGAGAGTGTTCAAGGACTTTTTTGTTTTTTGAACCCCGTAACAGGTCTGCGAGATATGAGGCACCGAAAGGCTGCCTGAGCTCTTTTATGCAGTTTATGGCAGTCTTTGCAACCGTTGTCCCGTCAAATATCTCCTTTGGATTTTTGCAGTTGTCGCACGTCCCGCACTTTTCCTGTAAGAACGTCTCCCCAAAATAATTGAGCATAAACTTTACGCGGCATGAACGGCTTTCACAGAAATCTATCATACTTTCCAGTTTTTTTGCGGCGACCCGCTTCTCAACACCGTTTGATATCTGGTCAATGAAGTACTTAAACTTTACACGATCCCCACGGCTGTAGAAGAGTATACACTCAGCGGTATCGCCGTCTCTGCCTGCTCTGCCGGTTTCCTGATAATAGTGTTCAGGGCTTTTTGAGATGTCATGGTGGATTACAAACCTGACATCCGGTTTATCAATACCCATCCCAAAGGCGATAGTGGCGATGATGACATCAATATCATCTCTGATGAACTTATCCTGTGTTTTTGCCCGTATCTGCTTTGAGAGTCCCGCATGGTATGGAAGGGCTGAAATTCCGTTCCTCCTCAGACGGTCAGCTAAGCTCTCCACCGTCTTTTTGCTGTTGCAGTAGATGATCCCTGATTTTCGCCTGTTTTTGTTTAAGTACTCCAGAATCTGCCCGTATGTATTCTGTTTTGCCCGGAGTTCGTAATGCAGGTTCTTTCTGAAAAAACTCCCGATACATATTGCAGGATTTTTAAGCTGCAGCTGCTCTGTTATATCTTCCTGCACCATCGGGGTAGCAGTGGCAGTGAGAGCAATGATAGGAACACCGGGGAACTCCTTTGGAAGTATGTTTAACTGCCTGTACTCCGGTCTGAATTCATGCCCCCACTGGGAGATGCAGTGAGCCTCGTCAACAGCTATCAGGGAGATGGATACATTCTTTAAAAACGAAAGAAAAGAGCGTTGCACCATTCGCTCAGGAGAAATATACAGGAGTTTTATCCGACCACTCAGGACATCTGCCTCGGTCTTCTTCTGAGTTTTGTAATCCAGTGTGCTGTTTAAATATGCGGCAGAGACCCCGTTTTCCCTGAGTGTATCCACCTGGTCTTTCATGAGCGAGATGAGAGGAGAGATAACAAGTGCCATCCCGTCTGTCATGAGAGCCGGGAGCTGGTAGCAGAGCGATTTTCCGCCACCGGTGGCAATTACGGCGAGCACGTCACGGCCGCTTAAAAGATTGGATATGATTTCTTTCTGGTGGGGGAGAAATGTGCTGTACCCGAAGTATTTCTTGAGAACCGGGTACGCATCTTCTATCTCCATGTATTGATCTATTTGTCGGGCTGTGGCATTAAGATTAAGGTTCCGGGGTGGGGGGGACTTTTGAGTTTTTGGGTTTGGGTTTTGCGTTTTGAACCGCACAATTGCATTTATCATTAGTTCAGAAAGAAACGTTCGTCACTAATAGTCAAATTTCCGTGCCGGAATTATGCATATTGTTCGGTCTCCCAAAATTATTTCGTCCTTCTGATTAAATGTGAGGATATAACCTTTATCCAGACCGAACGACTCCATGGCCTCTAAAAGCCCGTTTATTTCCCTCTCCTTATTATGGGTATTAACCTCATAGCAGACCTGAATTGCCTTTGTAATTTTGGTTTTTTCTTTGACCAGGAAATCGCATTCTCCATTTTCTCTGAAATAGAATATCTCCCTGTATCTTTTTCTAAGCTCAAGAAATACATGATTTTCAAGAAGTCTGCCGTAATCATCTGAAAATCCAATGGAATTGGCACGGATAAAGCCATTGTCTATAGCATATACTTTTTTCGGGTTAATCTGCCGGCTTTTTAGAGAATAACTGAATCTTGGCAGGGTAAAGATGATGTAGGCGTCTTTTAGAAAATCTAGATAAGATGAAAGAGTAGTGACTGACCCTATGGATGTAAATGTTTTTTTAAGTTTTGAAAGAGTGAATTCCCTTGATATATTTCCAAGCAGATATACAGCAATCTCAGTTATAACTTCTGGATTTTTGATATTATGCCTGTAAACAATATCCCTTGCAATGATGTCTAACAGGAGATTCTGATGCACTTCATCCATTCCTGTTCTTAAGAACTCAGGAAAACCTCCCAAAAAGAGATATTTATGAAACGAATCCTCTGAATCTTTCAGGTCTGAAAAATCCAGAAATTCCCGGAATGAAAACGGGAAAAGTTCCATTCTCAGGTTTCTTCCGGTGAGTTTTGTTCCCGGCTCTCTGCTCAGCAGGGACGCATTTGAACCGGTAATTATCACTTTTTTGTTATTATCCAGAAGATATCTGACATAAGATTCCCACCCGGAAAGATTTTGAATTTCATCGAAGTAATAGAGGTCATTTTCTCCAGAATCCCGGGCAAAAACCTCCTCAAGCAGTTCAAAGTCTTTTAATTCAAGTTCGCTCAGGCGTGGGTCTTCAAAATTAAGGTAATTGAATTTCTCTTCTCTGTTCATTGACTGGAGAAGAAGAGTGCTTTTGCCGCATCTCCTGATACCGGATATTACAATGGCAAAGTTTTCTATTGGGTTTACTTTTTTGAGATCCTGTCTTATTATCCCTGGATTGCGCCTTTCAATATTGTTTCTCTGTGACCCGACAATCTTTGAGAGTTCATCTATCAGGATCATATAATATAGGAATGCACCCGGATCATAAATAAGTTATCCATTCCCATTGGACAGTATTGATCAATGGCACTGGACAATGTTGATCATTTCCATTGGACAGACAGATATTAAACTGGAAATGGATTCTCAGTTAAATTTTTGGCAAAGCCGATCACCCCATATACTTCTTTAATCATGGAAATCAGGGAAATTATTCGTATTTGCTGATCAATTCAGAAGTCAGCAGGTGGTGAAGGTCTAAGTTTACTGTTAATTACTGTAACACACAAAAATGTAACAGTAAATCAATTACTGTCACATCAATAGGTGTTACGGTAGTTTACGATAACGATGGAACTCATACTGCGAACCCTTGCAAAATATCATTTAATTGTTGATGCAAAGAGAAAGTACAGGATACTTTACAAACCCAAAACTTTAATAGTTCACACCGTTAACAAATAGTTATGAGACCTGTTAACGCTGTGAACAACATTCACCTCCCACCATCAGCAGTTGCAGTATACAACCTGTTAAAAGACGGTCAGCCACGAACATTTAAGGAGATCTCTAAAACAGCAGAGATTGCACCAAGAACTATCAGGTACGCACTAAAAAAACTGAAAGACAACGGACTAATTATAGAAAAATTCAATTTTCATGACGCAAGACAGATAATCTACCAGATAAGAGAGACAGTTGTTTCAGAAGACATCTCAACTGTGATGGCATTATGAGTCACTCCCTCTGCGACATCATGACCTGTGACACAATGGTGCGCGAATATCTCCCGCAAATCCGTGCAGAACTTGTCTACAGGCTTGTATACAACAAAGGCATCCCACAAAGTAAAGTGGCAATGTGGATGGGACTATCAAGAGCTGCAATTTCACAATATATCAGTAAAAAAAGAGGTGAACGTGCCATTGAAATCTCAGACGACCTTAATAACATCATTGAAAAATGGGCAGAGGGCATA
>DAOVRB010000008.1 GCA_030628325.1 Methanomicrobiaceae archaeon
AAATGAAAATCATGATGCTGTAGGTGTTAAAACAGATGGCAAATATAATTTTAAAAACACAGGATATGCCTTTGTTGAGACTGCAAGCCCCACAATAATAACCTATGAACCTTCTGAATATGTAGGTGTTTCAGGTGGTTTAACACACCCAACACGTATTATAGATCTTTGGGACGGTACAAAATCATTGGATGTCAGGTCAGATTATAAAGATGCAACGGCGTTTGCTCAGTTCACTGGCAGAAGTAGATTAAACCGTGCTGAATACAACCAATGGCTAACGTTGGTGGAAAAATACGATATTATATTGGAATGAAGAACATCAGATGATTGACACCTTTTTTTCAGAATGTACAACGTTTACGCACATAATTAACTAAAAAGAGAGGACAGTTAATTAAAGTGCCAAAAAGCACCTAACCGTTTGTCCCGATGCTGCGGGTGGGATCCGAACCCACGACCTCCAGATATCTCAGATATCAGCGCCCCGAAATTTGCTCAAAAAACCCTATGAGTCTGGCGCCCTGGACCAACTAGGCAACCGCAGCATACGATTGCTTGCACACTGTGCATAATAAAAAAGACGGATATGGGTATAAAGTTTCTGATACAGTTCTGAAAAAAAAGATTATGACAGACTAAAATCTGTATTATCTCTGGGATTTTTGAATATATACACTGATTGCCGCGGAAATTGCTGCTGCCTCTTTGTCGCGGCGCAGTGAAGCGCCAAGCGTCTGCATCCGTGTCTCTTCCTCGCGCAGGTAACGCTCCAGATTGTTCTGGATGTGCCCTTCTGAGAGGAAATGGGTATGTGTATCGCCGTCAATGAAATGCCGGTTATTCATAATAGCGTGGTGCAGTGGCAGAGTTGTCTTTACACCAATAATCACATACTCAAAGATTGCTCTCCTCATGCGCTCAATGGATTCTGTTCTGTCAGTGCCCCATGCACATAGTTTTGACAACATTGAATCGTAATATGGGGGGATAGAATATCCCATATGAATTCCTGAATCCACCCTTATACCAGGTCCGCCGGGAGAACGGTACCTGACGATCTTGCCCGGGTTGGCGGTGAAATTATTAAGGGGATCTTCTGCATTAATCCTGCATTCTATCGCATGGCCATGAAGGGTGACATCTTCCTGTTTATGCTGGAGTTTTTCACCTGCTGCAATGGCAATCTGCTGGCGCACAAGATCAATGCCTGTGACCATTTCGGTGACTGTATGTTCAACCTGCAGACGGGTGTTCATCTCCATAAAATAAAAGTCACCATTTGTATAGAGGAATTCAACAGTCCCGGCATTGTAATAATCTGATACCTCTACAACCTTTAGTGCGGAATCTGCCATGCGTTCGCGCAGTTCATCGGTCATTATAGGAGATGGTGCCTCTTCCACCAGTTTCTGGTGGCGACGCTGGATGGAGCACTCCCGGTCAAAGAGGTGGATACGGTTACCGTGTTTGTCAGCAAGTACCTGGAATTCAATGTGGCGGGGTTTTACCAGATACTTCTCGATAAATACGGTTTCATCACCAAATGCAGATTTGGCAATGCGCATACCCTTTTCAATTGCCTCTTTCAGACCGGCTTCGTTTTCGACAATCTGCATCCCGATACCTCCACCGCCGGCACTTGCCTTGACTATAACCGGGTACCCAATCTCTGCAGCAATAGCTTTTGCATCATCAAATGAAGAAACTCCGTCCGGAGTATATGGGAGGACAGGAACACCTACCTTTTCCATCATATGTTTACTGCCCAGTTTTGACCCCATGGCTTCGATTGTCTTCCATGACGGACCGATAAAAACAAGGTTCTCTTCTGTAACACGTCTTGCAAAACTCGCATTTTCAGCCAGAAAACCATATCCCGGGTGGATTGCCTCAGCACCTGATTTTTGTGCAATATCAACAATCCGATCCATATTAAGATAGCTCCCGGACGGGTGTGCCTCACCCACCTGAAATGCCTCATCTGCGTACTTGACATGGAGAGCATTTTTGTCAGGCTCTGAGTAGATTGCCACAGTTTCGATATCCATCTCCCTGCATGCACGCATAACACGGATGGCAATTTCGCCCCTGTTTGCAATTAGTACCTTATCAAAATATGTCATTCAATCACCAGCAGAACGTCACCGCCCTGTACTGAATCTCCGACATCCACATAGATCTCCGTAACCTTGCCGTCTTTCGGGCTGTTTATCGGGTTCTCCATCTTCATAGCCTCAAGCACAACAAGCGTGTCGCCTTTTTTTACCTCTGCACCGGTCTTTGTCTCGACTTTAAGCACCATCCCCTGCATATTGCTCTTAACGGCGCCTTTGATATCATTTCTCGGGATCGCTTTCCCGCCCGCAGAACCGGATGACGTAACTTCACTTCCTTCTACAGACAGAATCCTGACAGAGAAAATCTCCCCGTCCACCTCTACTTCCATAGAGCCAGGGATTTCACCTGATGACCCTGCTTCCTGCAGTTTTTTCGGCAGGGGTTCCGGTTTGCATTCACCCTTTAAAAATGGAGGTGCAATCGCCGGATACAGGATATATGTAAGAATATCCTCATCCTTACTGACAAGGCCGTCTTTCTGTGCCTCTTCAGCCATTTTGTCATACATGGGCTCAAGGAGATCTCCAGGTCTGCCTGTGAATGGAGTTTCGTCCCCTATAATAATTTCCTGAATTTCCTTTGATATAGGACCAGGGGGGTGACCGTAGAGGCCACGGACATAGTCTTTGACTTCTTTTGTTACGTTCTCATATCTCCTGCCGCCCATGATGACGTTGAGAACTGCCTGTGTCCCGACAATCTGGCTTGTGGGAGTTACAAGAGGCGGGTACCCAAGGTCTTTGCGGACTCTTGGGATCTCCTTATGGACTTCTCCTAACTTATCAAGGGCATCCTGCTCTTTAAGTTGTGAGACGAGATTTGAGATCATTCCCCCCGGAAGCTGGTAAATCAGCACATCGCTGTCCACTCTTTCTGATATCGGGTCTATAAGACCTTCGTATTTGTCGCGGATTTTGAGGCAGATGTTTTTGACTTCACGGAGTTTCATCAGGTCAATACCTGTATCACGGCTGGTACCCGTGAGACTTGCAACTATACTTTCTGTTGGTGGCTGTGAAGTCCCCATTGCGAATGGCGACATTGCGGTATCAAGAATATCTACACCTGCCTCAATGGCAGCCTGGTAACTCATAGGAGCTATTCCGCTAGTGGAATGGCTGTGGAGATTAATGGGTATGTCAATTTCATCCTTTATACCGGCAATTAACTCCCTTGTGGTTTCCGGCATGATAAGACCTGCCATATCTTTTATGCAGATTGAGTCACAGTCCAGTGAGTAGAGCTCCTTTGCCATCTCAATGAATTTCTCTGTGGAGTGAACCGGACTTGTTGTATAAGATATTGTACCCTGAAGGTGGGCTCCGATATCCTTCACAACTGCCATGGACTTCTCCATATTGCGGATGTCATTTAAAGCATCAAACACCCGAAATATGCTCACTCCGTTCTTCCCGGCAGCTTCAATGAACTTCTCAACTACATCATCAGAATAGTGACGGTATCCTACAAGATTCTGTCCGCGGAGTAGCATCTGAATGGGAGTATTCTTCAGTTCTTTACTCAGTTCCAAAAGACGGTCCCATGGATCATCATTGAGATATCTGACACAACAGTCAAAAGTGGCACCTCCCCATGCTTCGACTGAAAAAAAACCGATTTTATCTATTGCACGGGCAAGAGGGATCATATCTTCGGTCTTCAACCGCGTTGCAATTAGCGATTGATGTGCGTCCCTCAGCGTAGTATCTGTTATTTTTAAAGGATTGATAACACTCATAAAAAGCACCTCAGGGGCTGAGGAAATATATACAGTAAAGCCTGTTTATTCTTCAATTCATGAGTATAAAAACATCACTAAAACGCGTATGAGGCGTTAGCCTCACACAAAAAGCGATGAAAATCTACAAATTCTCCCAGCCAGACCCAATCTGAGGTCAGATTATGCTGCCTCACTATCGTCCGGTTTTGATTTTTATAGCAAATGTATTATTTCAGATGTGAATATCAGGAATGAAAAGATAAATGCAATTTTATCCTTAGGGGTACTCCTAAATACAGGGCAAAGTGTGCCCCCGTCTAAGTATCCCCTGCAGGCAAGAATTTTTGACTGTTCTTCTGTTTTTTTAATCTGGTTATAAATAATGTTTGTTGCAAGGGGTATAATAGCAGACAAATCCCATTTCATTCCTTTGAGTTTCATGGCGATTCTTATCCTCCTGATATCCTCTTCAATTAACTGAATTGTTGTGATGCCCATTTCTGCAACAAGACCAAGGTTAAATCCTTTTTTATTGCCAAACATCCACGTGCAGACATCCAGAAATTCACCACTTTCTCTTTCCTCAAATACCCATCCGGCAATAAGAATTATTGCACTCATTCTGATGAAATATAATAATCCTTCACCTCCACTAAATTGTGTAATTACGGCAATTACTGCAATCATAAATATGAGACCTGTAAATAACCGCAGGTTTTGGAATGATTTGAATCGATCTGTGAAAACCAGCCACCATCCTATTGATAAGAACGCTCCGATAATGCCGGAAAAGGCAGCAAAGGATAAAAACAGGGTTGAAAACAATCTCAGTCTTGCATCCTGCATAGTGCCTCCATGGCGTCTTTCTCTCTTATATTATCAGGAAGCACTCCTTTTGAGAGAGCATGTCTGATATGTCCGGGGGCACCGTCCCATTTTTCAAGGGCATAAGCGACTTCGCCAATATACCTGAGATGACCTCCATCCATTTCCCATATATAGTCCACTTTTGGCAGGATATTCTGTTCATGTGTGAGAATAATCAGGATACAGTTATTTCTGCTCTCAAGTTCCCTGCAGAGTTTTTGTTTCTGTATGCAGTCAAGAGAAGAGAATGGTTCATCCAGAATCAGAAGATCCCAATCTTTTGAAAGCTGGCATGTCAGATGCAGCCTTTTCATCTCACCCCCTGAAAGCTGAAGTGTCTTTTCGTTCCCTCTGCCCGATAAACCGGCTTTAGCCAAAACCTCTGTGGGTTTCAGTTTCCATGAGGAGATCTCATCATTTATTGTGTAACCAGTTACATGGTATTCAGGAAACTGCAGTGAGAGCGTTTTTGATGAAATCCCTTTTAGATTTATGCTTCCGTTGTCAGGCCGGATAATATCTGCAAGTATAAGGGACAGTGTACTTTTCCCGCTTCCGATCCTGCCTGTAACAATGTGGACGCCTGTTTTGAAGACAGCGTCAGCTGTAAGCTGCCATTCTCCCCGCCTGTATGAAACATTATCCATTCGTACTTTCACAGTTTAATCCTCCTGCTAAACGGGACAAAACAGGTGTCTCTCAGTGAATCAAAGACAAATTCCGGAGATCCAAAATGTTGGATATGTCCATTTTTTAGAAATATAACGTGATCTGCCACTGCTGCTGTTTCCATATTCTGGGTGCACTGGATCACGTAGGGTGCAGAACAGTTCTGTAATATAAATTGTATTTTTTCAGTTGTCTGGCGGTCAAGGTGCGAATCCACTTCATCAAGAACAAGGAGAGCCGGCTTTGAAACAAGTGCAGTTGCAAGTGCCACAAGTGCTTTCTCCCCTCCGGAAATCTGCCTGCCTGATTTTTGCAGGAGTTCTTCTATGCCAAGTCTGCCTGCTATTTCATTTACAAGCAGGTCTGTCATGTCACATTTTGTGTGAGTGAACCTGAGAGGTGATGAGATCTCATCCATTACACGATCAAACACCTGGTTTCTGTCAGGAAATTCACTGACCCATCCGACATTCTGTTCTCTTAGCGGCTCTCCCCCAATTAATATTGTGCCGCTATTTGGGAGTTCTATTCCTGCGCAAAGTTGTAAGAGTGTTGTCTTCCCACTGCCATTTGGGCCGATAACGGCGGTATGGCCTCTCTCTATTGACAATCGTTCAACCTGAAGCAGATTATGGTGCAGATTTTTAATTTCAATCATGAGATTCTGTCTGCAATAATGTAGGCGCTTATGCCTTTCAGGATATCACCAATGACAAATGGCACCACTCCAACCAAGAATGCCCCAAAAAGCGTCATTCCTGTAGAATAAGCAAGCCATAAGATGCCTGTGAGGTATATTACAGCTGTACCTGCGATTATGCCGGTAATTTTTGATATTCTGGTATTTTTTTCATATGCGAGACCTACAATTGCTGCAGCAAGAATGAAACCTATGATGTATCCTCCTGATGGACCCAGAAGGACGCCAATTCCTGCAAGACCATTGTGGAATACAGGGAGGTTTATGGCACCGAGTACCATGTATAGTGCTGCAGGCAGGATTGCATACCGTTTCATCACCGTACCTGCGAGGATCACAAAAAGGGTCTGAAGGGTGAATGGCACCGGACCCAATGGTATTGATATCCAGCTCCCAACGGCTATCAGGGCAATAAATGTAGCTGTCTGGACAGCAATCAGGCTCTTTTTCTCGTCACCGTACATGTCAACCTCATTATTATTCGAGGTTGACATAAAAAAAAGTTATCTTAGTTGTGAGCAGTCCCCTGAAATCACACGCTCAATCTTACCATTGTCTTTTCTGACAATAAGGGCGCCGTATTCATCAATATCAAGTGCTTCACCTTCGAAAGTCTTTCTGGGTGTCCTGATCTGCACCCGGTGATCAAGTGTTATTGAGAGGCTCTTCCATTCCCGTCTTATTGTTTCATATTCCCCGCTTTCAAGAAGAAGATAGCGCTGTTCAAACTCTTTTAACAGACGTGCCAGAAGTTTTGAACGGTTGATGTCATATCCCATTTCCAGACTCAGGGATGTAATTGGGCGGGACTGTTCCTGTGGTAGTTTGTCAGCTTCAATATTCGCATCGATACCTATACCGAGCAGGGAGTAATGAACTTCATCAGCTTCAGCTGCAAGTTCAAGCAGAGTGCCGGAAACTTTTTTATCCCCTATGTAAATATCATTTGGCCATTTGATAAGAGCACCAAGGTTGTACTCTTTTCTGATGGTTCTTACAATGGCTATTGAGCATGCCATGGTGATCATAAACATATGGTCTATCGGGATTTTAGGTTTTAGAATCAAAGTGATCCAGATCCCTCCTGATGGCGAGACCCAGGCCCGTCCCAGTCTGCCCACGCCACCAGTCTGTTCCTCTGCTATAATCACAGTGCCATTTAATAATTCAGTATCTCCTTTATTACAGAGATCCTTTGCAATCCATGATGTGGATGGTGTACTTTCAAAATAGCGTATATCTCTGCCAATAAATTTCGTTTTAAGGGATTTTTTTATTTCATATGGCAGCAGTTTCTCTGTCCCTGAAACAAGCATATATCCGTTCTGTCGTGATGCACTGATATCATAGCCAAGACTTCGCAGTTCCTTTACCTGTTTCCATACAGCAGAACGGGTCACACCAAGTTGTTCACTAATGGCTTCTCCTGAAATGGGTGTTTTTGAGTCTTCAAGGATTTTTAGTAATTTAAATGCAGTTTCATTCATTTTTACTACCTTTTTTGCTACTTTTTTGCGGCGATAGCCTCTGTCGGAAGCGGGCAGGGATCTTTCCCGCATACCTGTTTTATAATTGTCGACTGGTGTTCCATTAATGTGGCAAGGTCAAAGATACCTGTTATATCCACAAGACCAATGGTACCTATTGCCATCCCTCCGGAATCACGTATGGGTGATACAATAACCGGCACACCTTTGTATTCGCCTGAAACAGGTATTGTCTTTATGAGTGCATTCTTTTTTAGAACCTCTTCAAGGATGGGGCCTGTATATTTATCATCAATAACAAAGCCGTTTTCAATCCTGATCCCATAATTGTCCTTAGACCGTGCGGTAACCGGCAACTGGTTTAACAATTCATGAATACATAATGCAATCGACTTTAAGTCATCGGCAGTAGATCTGGCGGAAATAATGTACTGATCCATAGGGTATCCCCTATCAATCAGTCATTTTTCATCTAAAATAAGGTTTCGCTCCCTGCAGTACAAAATGATGATATAAATTTCTTTGAGGGATATTCATGAAGTGATGTAATTAAGTACATTCCTCTGACAGACTCTTTACAGAACATGACAACTTTGCCATCTTCTGTTTTAATTATGGGAACTCCATCAAATTCAGTAAAATACCCGTCACAATCAATATTTTTTTCATCATAGTCATCTATGATTTCACATTGCGGAGAAGACCTGTCAATAGTGACCGTGGTATTGAAATACTCGTGATTGTAAGTGACCGGAAACGGAAGCCAGTCATAACAATCCTCATTTGTACTCATTGCACCGAATATCAGGATTCTTCCGCCTTTTTCGACAAATTTTTTGGTTCTTCCTGAGGATGCCCTGAGAGCAGGAAGAATATTTGAGTACATACGGTTAGCAAAACCAGTTGGAATTACCATTGTCACAAGCCTGCCCCTGAAAAATGGTGCACCCAGTATCTGCGGTGTTATTAGTTCACACTGTATCCCACAATCTTCAAGATATCTGTGAAAAGGGCCTGTACAGTCCAGTGCAAGTCCTGCTTTACATTTCATCCTTTTATCACTCCAAGTGGTTCGAGTCGGGCCACTTCCATTGATATGCCTGCCCTGTGAACGACGTTTACAACTTCACTGACTGATTTATATGCATCTGGTGCTTCTTCGGCAATTACTGCGTTACTGGTGGCCTTTACAATAATTCCTCTGGCAGCGAGTTCTGATATAATATCTGCGCCACGCAGGTTATGCTTTGCCTTTGATCTGCTCATTACCCTGCCCGCGCCATGGCAGGTACTGCCAAAGGTCTTCTCCATAGCTTTTGCTGTGCCTTTCAGGAGGTAGGAGGCAGTGCCCATGCTCCCTGGGATAATAACCGGCTGACCAACTCCTCTGATATCTGAAGGTAGTTCCCTGTGTCCGGGTCCGAATGCACGGGTAGCACCTTTTCTGTGGACACAGACTTTCTTTTTTACACCGTCAATAACATGCTCTTCAATTTTCGCCACATTATGTGTCACATCATAGATCAGATGCATTTCATCGTAATCAATACCAAATGTTTTTTCCAGTACTTTCCGTGTAAGGTGTGTGATCATCTGCCTGTTTGTCCATGCGTAGTTGGCGGCGGCTGCCATCGCACCGAAGTATGCCTCTCCTTCAGGGCTTGTCAGCGGCGCGCAGGCAAGTTGCCTGTCAGGAAGTTTAATATTGTATTTTTTTGTTGCCGCTTCCAGAGTTTTTAGGTGGTCTGTACAGATCTGATGCCCAAATCCTCTTGAACCGCAATGGATCATAAAACAGACCTGATCTTCTTCAATTCCAAATACGCGTGCAGCATTTTCGTCAAGGATCTCCCCTACATTCTGAAATTCGAGGAAATGATTGCCTGAACCGAGTGTGCCACATTGCGGAAGGCCGCGCTGAAGAGCTTTTGTGCTTATGTCAGACATACTGGCTTCTTTCATACAGCCTCTCCCTTCACACCGGTCAAGGTCGCTCTCCATACCATAACCCTGCCCCACTGCCCAGCCGGCACCATCAGTTATTATTTCACTGAGTTCATGGTCCGTGAGACGTCTTGCACTCTTTGTACCCACACCTGTTGGAATTGTCCTGAAAATATCTTCAATCAGCTTTTTTTTGTCTTTCAGATCACTTTTTTTCAGGGGTGTTGTAATCAGCCGAACCCCGCAGTTGATATCGAACCCCACTCCGCCCGGGGAGATCACTCCTGTTTCCATGTCAAAAGCTGCAACACCACCTATGGGGAAACCATATCCCCAGTGGATATCCGGCATAGCAAGTGAATATTTCTGAATTCCCGGCATGGTGGCAACATTGGCGAGCTGTCTGACAGCCCCGTCGTCCAGTGTGGCCGCAAGACTGTCAGACAGGAAAAACCTCCCGGGAACCTGCATATTGTCTATAAAGCCCTTTGGAACTTCCCATTCAATTTCATTCAGTTTCCTGATTCCTTCCAGCATAGCTTCCTCCTTTTAGATATCAAATAGGATGTCTACCTGATAATGTTTACCCTCTTTTTTAATGTTCAGGCCAGAGTAGGATACACCTTTTATTTCAGTTCCCCCTGCATGTTTCTTCTGGTCAAACAACTCGCCGGATGCTTCCGCCTGCAGGGTGTTTCCGGAAATTGTTACGGAAACATCACTAAATACCGTGCTGTTAACTTCAGAGAGGTACAGGAGCTCTGAAAGGAACTCCCGTAGCAGTGAATCAAGAGAATCTGACTCTGTTGAAAATGAGTGTCTGATTCCGGTGTTACCCCTGTTGCAGAACATTATACTGAACATTGCCCGGGCTGATTCTAAAAACAGTTCCTCTGGTGTATCTGCAGTGATACGCATCAGAACGTCTGCAGTGTGTTCAAGTTCTTCAAATGGCATGGTTCTGACCTGAAAAATGGTATTGGTTAAATTTAGTTAATAGCAGAACCGTGGAACCATGTCCAGGGTTATTTCATCAACAAATGAAGCCTGGTACATTGAAACGTATATGGTATAGTCTCCTATATCAATTTCAAGATCTGACGGTTTATTTGGTTTAACATCAGTTGACAGTAATACAGGCCCGCCGCAGGATGTACAAATACGAAAATTGCATTTTCTCTCGTAAATATAGTTTTTAACTTCATCACTAATGGTAATTTCATGTCCATTGTTAAATAGAGGAGTTGTATCAACGTCCATTAACTATAATTTATATATAAAAATTAAAAACAGTTGTGATTACAGGAGTCCTACGTACTCCCGACAAGATTGATCACGAGATCGGCGTACTGTGATTTAAGTTCATATGTACTGATTGAATTATCTGTGTTTTTTCTGACATGTAAAATACCCATCCTCGATGCAATTGTACCTACCATCGATGCGACAGACTGGTATGTAATAGTAAATTTTTTCCTGAGTATTTCAAAAGTCTGAGCTATTGTCACGGACTTTGTTTTTATGAAGATCCTGAGTAAATCGTGACGGATTCCATTTTTATCGCGGGAAAGATAACTTTGCAGTCTTTTTTTTATCTCCTTTTTCAGATCTCCCGGTGATCTCATGTTTTGGAGTTTTGTTGAAAATTACTTAAAGGTTTCTATTTGGTTTCTTCATTTCAGGTCCCAAAAATCCGGGTGTACCTCATGTGAGAGATTTATTCTCATGTATGTGAAAGAATTGACGGTAAATCCCAACTCTTTTACTGGTGTGTAACATAAATTATACTTATGGTAAATTTCACCTATGATATCAGCAAAGATGAGCCCAGGCAGATGGTTGCCCTGCCTGTTGCTATGCTGGTAATTGCCATGTTATTTCTGGCATTCAATACAATTTCAACCGGGATGCCTGTTGAACCCGGGATTGATTTTGCCGGTGGAGTGGCGGTGACCCTCTTTACCGATGACAGCAGGGAGGAAATCGAGGCATATTTCTCTGATTATTCCCTGAAATCAGTTGGTGAGAGTCTAAATGACGGTAGGTATCTGGTATTTGATTATATGAATGATGAACAATTCAGGGAACTAACCGGGAAGGTGATGGATCGATATCCTGATGCAAAGATAGATCAGATTGGTGAAACCTTCGGAAAATCCCTCCAGACACAGGCATTATGGGCACTCCTGTTCTCTTTTATCGGGATGGCCGTGGTTGTCTTTATTGCGTTTAAGACAGTAATTCCATCTGTTGCTGTTGTTATTTCAGCAATTTCTGATATTGTAATCACTGCTGCATTTATGAATGTATTTGGGATTACTCTCTCATTGGGTACGACTGCAGCACTTCTGATGCTTATCGGTTATTCTGTGGATAGTGACATCCTGCTGACAACAAGGCTTCTGAAAAGGAAAGGTAAACTGGATGAAAAAATGCAGGGGGCATTCAGAACAGGTTTTATCATGACCACAACGACACTCACGGCCATTGCAGCGATGTTTGTTGTATCTGCAATAGGTCAGGTTATCATCATCAGGGATATCTCTGCAGTTCTCCTCATTGGTCTTGTAGTTGACCTGATGAATACCTGGATGCTCAATGCAGGCCTTTTGAAGTGGTATGTGCAGAAGGGTGATGCAAAATGAAAGAAGACAGCATATACAGAAAAATGTTTTCTGACTGGCGCGTTGTTGTAATGGTTGCACTTGTGATATTATCAATCGCAAGTCTCTACATTCTGCCTCCGAATTTTGATGACGGACTGGAAGGAAACCTGCAGCTGGGTCTTGATCTTGAGGGTGGTGCATGGCTTCAGCTTGGATTACAGGCTGAAGTGGTACGCTTTACGACAGACAGACCGGTTAATGATTTCATAACTGATCTCCGGAGTCAGCTTGATACTGAAATATATCTTGTAGATGGAGATCGGCTGGAAATAAGAAAGCTCTATACACAGGATGAACTGACGAAAATATTTGAGGAAAACGGCGGCAAACTGATCTCATACGATCAGGGTGTATCAAAAGAGACCGGTGATGATGTAAAACGAATTCTGGAAGATAAAGTCAATAATCTTGGTACACGGGATGCACGTATCAATACGATTACCGGTATGAACGATGTCACTCACTA
>DAOVRB010000190.1 GCA_030628325.1 Methanomicrobiaceae archaeon
CAGTAAAAAATTATGCAGATAAACCTTTCAGACCAGTCCCCTGCATGGAACTCTATGAGATTAAAATTCCCGTATCTCTCATTTCACTCTCTGAAGTCAGCTTCAGAAACGAGTCTGCTCCCGTCGCAGGGGCAGAATAGTTCACTGCCGGCAGTCTGCCATCCGCAGAGAGGGCACTTCTTCAGATGGTGGGAGCGTTTCAGAAAAGGGATTAAGGGCAGAAAGAAAAATAGCAGAAATACAGGTATGCCTGTCATAAAAAAGAGGAGAGATATCCCCAGTGAAACAAAGAGGAGTAGTCCGCTCAGCAGCCACCTGTCCATGACTACTACTCACCCGACTGAAGTCGCAGGCTTTCTCTCTGCTTTTTCCGTAATGCCACCTCTTTCACAGCATATGCAGGGAGTGCATCCGCCCACCCGCCATGCTGCCCGGCATTGAGGTCTGTCCAGCCAAACTCCCCTGCGAGAAGATGAGAGGCGATTCCGGCCGTAACAACTGACTTTGCACCGGTTTCATCCATTACTCTTCGCACCTGCACCCCGATACTCTTCTTCTGTTCATCCCAGAACTGCTCTGCAACCCCGACAGCCTGTGCCTCACCAATCTCTGAGAGATCTGCACAGACAAGCCTTGAAAGCCTCCTGAGTGATGCATCCCGCGTCACCGCAGCACCGTCAGGGGTTGGTGCCGCATAGCCGGATTCAGAGATATGCCCCAGCACAAGGTGAACGTCTGCACTGACTGCAAAATACTCACTGGAAATGAGAGTCTCAGTTCCATCAATCATCACCGTGCGCAGGAGTGCGGGGAGTGTTGTTCTTAAAAGACCCGTATATACGAGATAGCCTTTTTTCAGCCTGTCAAGATCAGTCATCCCCTTCAGACTTTCGAACCGGTTGAGCGGTATAATGTCAACAGTAGTGCTGCCCATATCGACAAGCACCGATTCAGGGTATAAGGATCTTAAGTAGTCGGCAGAAGCAAGCCAGTTCGCTGCCGCAAGTTCCGGTACAGGTCCGGTATGAAACGCCCCGTCTGTCCCGTAAAAACGGGCATCAGGCAGCGCCGATTTAACTGCATCCACAATAAATGAGATGCCAGCCTGTTTATTCTCAAAACTGTCCGCAAGTTCACCGCTCATCACCACAGCGGCTTCTTCACCCGCATAGCTCATCAAAATTTCAGTTATCGGAGCCTCCTGCCAGAGCGGACAGTAGTGGATATGGACATCTCCATCCACAACTTTTAAGTTGGCACCACCCACATCGATCCCAATCATGAGAGAACAACCCTGCTTTCCCGATCAAATGTAGCATGCCCGTTTAAGTGGACGCACTCCAAAAGTTCACCCCGCGATGCATTCACGAGCAGGTCTGCAATCTCTTCCTCCATTATTTCCACGATTGCCACCATGCTTGACGTTGGCCGGGGGTTTACATCAACCACGTAAATCTTATCAGCGACAATCATATCCACTCCGGTGTACCCCTGGCACCCCAGTGTGTTCACAACCTCCACTGCAACAGCTTTTATCTCATCCGCCCGCGGATGGTCAACAGGTGTCTCCCCACCCATATATCTGAAGAGACCATCCTCAATTTCTATAAACTGCCGGTTCATGGACAGTACCAGAGGAGGTTTTCCGCTGTAATACAGACAGGTATCACCCACAACACGACCGCCAATGAGACTGACACTGATATTGTCACCCTCAATATATTCCTGCCCAAACTCACCAGGGCCGGGCATCTCCTCAGATAATCTCATATTCTCCGTCGCACAACCAGATATCTGCTTAATTACCTTATGTCCGGAAGAGACTTCTTTGGGCACTGCAATGCCACGTGATTCAAGCAGATTCCCGCAACGCTGTTTATTTGCACAGATAGCTACATTCAGGCTGCCGCACCCGATATTGTGAGTCAAATCCTCAACAATTTTCGTATAGCGGGCAAGCAGCGCATCAGGAGCAATTACAAGTCCGACATCACATTCAGGTGCCAGTTTTTTCAGTTCTTCCTCAAAATCAGCACCATGACCCTGTGGTGTGACGACTTCATAACCGCATCTCTCAAAGCTATCACCAAGAGCTCTGAGCATAGCCTCACCCTCAGGTGCAAGGTGTGAGTCATTAAAAACCGTATATTCAGCAAGCAGCGCCTTCATTAATTATAAAGTTTGAATCCTGAACAAATGAGGCTGACGATCGATCAATTATTGTTCAGGTAATGTCATCTAAAACTGTAACAATGAAACCACAGATACTACTTACAAATGATGATGGCGTAACCTCAGCGGGCCTGTGGGCGGCATACGAAGCCATGTCCTCCTTTGCGGACGTTACTATTATCGCACCGTCTTCCCAGCAGAGTGCTGTCGGAAGATCCATTTCCATTTTTGAACCAATACGCGCCAGTAAGATCAGAATTAACGGGGTTGAGGCCTACTCAGTCGGAGGAAAACCAACAGATTCTGTGATAATCGGACTCTACGGGTTTGAACTAAAGCCGGACCTCGTTGTGAGCGGTATAAATATCGGGGAAAATCTTTCCTTTGAGTCAATCATGACTTCAGGCACTATCGGTGCCGCACTTGAGGCATCAAACCAGGGAACCCCGGCAATTGCCTTTTCATTACAGGTGGAGGATCAGGGTGAAAAATTCGATGACCCACGATATTCAGGGCAAAACTTTGACGCCGCAAAGAAGGTTGTTGCCGACGTCTGCCTGAAACTGCTGGATAAAGGATTTCCTGCCAATACGGACGTGGTAAACGTAAATATCCCATCAGAGATCACAGGCGGTTATGAGATCACCCACCTTGCCGAAAAGCTGTTCCACACAGGTGTTGAAAGAAGGCTGGACCCAAGAGGCAGACCGTATTACTGGATTAACGGCCCGTTATATGAAAATGCCAAAGAAGGAACTGATGTTCATGCCATCCATAAAAGGAATATTTCAATAACTCCAATCACACTTGACTCAACGGCACATATGGACATGGAGGCAATACGCAGGATTTTTTAAGAGATAATTTTTTTTTGATTGAAATTCATTATTTCAAACCATTACTCCCCATACAATCAGAAACCTCATCTATCTGCAACTTTACTCATCTGTAGCCATCAGATTTATCTGTATTTCATCCTGTTACCTGCAGGCCTCAGCAATTGCTGTTTTGATTACTTCACATACTCCAGAGTCGTCTTCATGATCAAGGGCCTGTTTAACTTGTGGGGGTAAAGGGGGCAGAGCGGGAAGTCCCCGTCCTTCAGGGCGGGGATGACACGGAAAATGCACAGCATTTTCCTGACAGGCACATTTCCAATGTGCCGTGAAGCGGAGCCACCCTTTTTAATTCACTTTCACTGCGCACGAAAAAGATATAGATAGGTGTTTGAATGAAGTTAGCATGTTAATGCTAATTTCCTATAAGTATCGTGCATATCCAGATCCGGTCGCAGAGACGCGACTGAATGAAGCACTTGATACTTGTAGGTGGCTCTACAACCAACTTCTGGAAGAGTGCAATGATGCACGGGCCTGTGGTGCCCCTCTGAAGAAGGCGGACACCCAGGCACGTATAGTCCCACTGAAGGATGAGAATCCTGCACTGAAAGACGTCTACTCCAAAGTGCTCCAGATGGTCAATTATACTCTATGGAGTAACATCACTGCTCTGTCACAGACAAAGAAGAGAGGAAGGAAGATCGGAAAACTCCGTTTCAGGAGTGCATCCCGGTAC
>DAOVRB010000031.1 GCA_030628325.1 Methanomicrobiaceae archaeon
AATTAAATAGATTTTGTTTAGATCAATCTGCCTTTATTTGTATGAAGATAATTATATATATGATCTGATCATAATGGGGACTGAGGTACATAAAATGGTTGGTTTAGCAAAACTGAGTGATGACCAGATGAAAAATGTTGTAGCATGTGAAGATGATGTTGGTGTTGTTCTTGTGGCATACGAGAAGACATCCCTTGCAGACCTGAAAGCAGATGCAATCTCAAAAGTTCAGGCTCTGGAAAAAGAAATTGGTGTTACCCTCGTTGCCTACACGTAATCAGACGCTTCGAACGGTTTTTGATTACAGTGGCAAATGTCTGTCACTGTAAGGAGAAGGTCTTACACTCTGAGGGTGTAGGGCTTTCGATTTTATCCTGAAACGATCCTCTTTTTCAATCCAAAATAGGACTCTATTTGTAACAATAGCATACAGCAGGGAACAAACGCAGGGAAAGAATGTTTCTTCAGTTGACAGGTTTATGGAGCCCGCCAAATTAATTATGTTAATTTACGGGTTGGATATACTGAGTTTGTTTACCGGAAAGACCTGATTTGACAGGCTCTTATGGTGTCCATAACAATTAGGTGGATTTTAAATAACAGGACCCACAACTGTTTTTTATGGTTTCGGATACAGAGGGGAGGGAGGAAATACCGGGTGTATCCGAAGAGTTAAAGACAATTGAGGCTGTTATATCCGGGCGTGTCCAGAATGTGGGTTTTAGGTCCTGTGTGAGAAAAAGTGCACTGAACCTTTCAGTTTGTGGTGAAGTTCAGAACCTTGATGACGGGTGTGTTCTGATATGCGCAACATCAGAGGGAATCATACTGGAAAAATTTTTGTCTTCCTTATATGAATGTCCACGGGTATATATCCGCGATATTAAAACAAAGGAAATCGAATCACGACATTTTGATGATTTTTATATCGTCAGGGGAATGCACCCCTGCGACTGAAAAACAGATGCATTCAGTAATGAATATGAAATATTTTGTTATATTTCAGAGAATTACAGAGGTTTATTACATTATAATCGATAATTTCCTGGTTGATCGATGATTTAAGCTTTGATGTGAGTCTTTTAATCAGATTGTCATCAAGATGACACCTTTTTGTACCGCATTCGTATTCATCGTCTGAGATACCCTCGGTGACAAGTGAAAATACTGTTTTGTCAACCATGCCGGCCTTTAGCGGATCAATCAAATCCATTATGAGTGAACGTTCACCCTGTCTGAGCATGCCGTAATCCGGGTTCATGTGAGTGCCTGTTACAGAAACACAGGTGTTGCCAAAGAGCATGGCATATCCAAGAGAGAGCATGGCATTAACCGGATCTCTGTGGGGCCGTACTGTTCTCCGCCTGAATTCCAGTTCAGGGTCTGCGGTCCGTGACATGATCTCATAGTACATATCAGAAGCAAATTTATGTATCCTCCTGAGTTCATCCATTTTTATAAGGTAGTTCACTTCATCAAGTGTCCTGTGCATGATCTCCTGTTCCCCTCTGTAAAACAGGTCTTTTCCCAGAACCTCGCTTGTTTTCTCTATCATGAGCAGGCGTGATTTTAACGATGCCCTCACAATTTCGGTTGCATATGTGTGGTGTGGTGCCTGGATCTGCATCTGTCTCATAGTCTCGTCGGTTCTGAAACCAAAGGGGTGGAGGAATGCCAGGGGGGTACCATCCGGATCAAAAAAAGATATTGCAGAGCCTCTTTTTATCATGTGTGAGACAACGGATGTATGCAGGTTATGACCGCCTATAATAAGCAGGTGATCTATTGCTGAAAGGGAATATTCATCTGTTTTTCCCTTATACTGGATTGTTATTGTTGAAGCCGATGCCCTGATGTGAGCCCCAAAGCCTGATACTGCATGCCAGGGGACAGATCCTGTTGTCATAATCTAATGCGGGATATTTCTGTATTCTGTTATCTATCCAATATAGACTTTAATTTATACTTTAATTCATCGTTATGGCTTTTTGTTCAGACCAAAAGAGAAATATGACTGACAGGCAATAAGCAAAAAGAGATTTGTATGAAAACCGGTGCAGAATCAGAGTGGGGGAGACTGAATCATGTTATGGTACATGAACCGGGTATAGAGGTATTCTTCGCTCTCCTGTATCCGTCAGCACACCTGTATGAACGTTTTTTTAATCTTGATGCCGCACGTTCCGAACACCGGGCTCTCTGCAGTATGCTGCACGATGATTTTGGCGTGAAAGTAACATACCTCGAAGAAATTGTGAAAGAGAAGGCAGGGGAGAACGAAGATATTTTCAGGCGGCTTTTTCGCCTTGCTGAGCAGAGATCCAGACAAGTGGTGGAAGGTGATGCGTATCTGTCATACTGTCAGGGAGATTACCCTGTTTCACAGGTGCCCTACAATGAACGTGACCCTGGCCACCTCTTAGATATTGTAAAACTAAATCCTGAAATTACCCTCTCGCAGGATGGTGTCCGTACAGAGCTAATCCACCCGCTTTACAACCTTTATTTCATGCGTGATCAGCAGGCGGCAACTGACCTTGGCATGGTCCAGTCGTGGATGGCAAAAAGGGAGCGGGCAGATGAAGTTGACCTTTCAGGGCTTGCACTCCAGTCTGCAGGTGCAGATATCGTCCACCGTGTGGATGGCGGACGGTTTGAAGGCGGGGACTTCATGCCTGCCGGGGATTTTGCGCTGCTTGGATGTGGTTTAAGGACTGATATGAACGGCATTAACTCTTTTCTCTCGAATGGCACTGCATTTGATGAGGTGGCGGTGGTTCATGAACCAATCCACCCGCTCATAACAGGACGGGACCCGATGGTCTGCATGCATCTGGACACGTATTTCAACATAGCAGCAGATGGTGTTGCAGTCGGAAATCCACTTCTTCTCAATGAGGCAAAAGTAGAGGTATACCACCGTTTCAGTGGAGGGTATGAAGCATCAGGTGACAAACAGCCATTAGATAGTTATATCTCTGAGAAAGGATTTTTTATTGTTGAAATCACAACTCTCGAACAGCTCTGCTATGCAACGAATTTCCTTTGTGTCAGGGACGGCGAGTGCATAGCACCTGATACTTCTGCAATAGCACCCCTTGTGCTTGAACGTCTTTTTGCAATGGCCAAACGTGCGCCGGAGAAATATGGTCGTCTTCTGGAACAGGCGAAGTATGATTACGGGAAGCTTACGAAAACCGGTTGTTTCTTCCCGGAAAACAGAGAACTCCAAAAATCCGGTGTTGAAATGCAGGCACTCACTCTGACCAGTGCAACAGGCGGGTATGGTGGTGCACACTGCATGACCTGTGTAATTAACCGCAATTAACCGCAATCAGGGCACAATTTGTGTGCCCGTTTTTCCCTCAAGTGCTTCTGTGGTATGCTCAAGTGACGTGATAACTGCTCTTTTTCCGCCTGCTTTTATGAATTTTATACATGCAAGCACCTTGGGCGCCATGCTGCCTTTTGCAAACTCCCCTCTATTAAGAAGTGCCTCTGCAGAGTCCACCCTGAGCTCCTCTATTTTTTCTGCATCACCGGTTCCGAAGTTTCTGTATGCAAAATCCACATCTGTAAGGATAAGAAGCACGTCAGCACCTATGCCTGCTGCAAGTATCCCGGCAGCAAGGTCTTTGTCAATAACCGCTTCGATTCCGGTGAGTTCCTCATTTTCATTAGTGAATACGGGGATACCTCCGCCTCCTGCAGCAATGACAATGAAACCTGTGTCAAACAGGCTTTTTATTGACCTCTCTTCAACAATCATAAAAGGTTCCGGTGACGGGACAACACGCCGGAATGAGTTCTCTCCCGCACCTGTGTTATGGATCTGCCACCCTCTCTCCTTTTTCAGCATCTCTGCTTTTGTTATGGAATAATACGGTCCTATCGGTTTTTCAGGGTTTCTGAATGCAGCGTCATTTCTGTCTACAAGTGTCTGCGTAATAATAGTGATTACAGGACGGTGTATCCCTTCTTTATGGAGGCGGTTTTTGAGAGTCTGCTGGATCATATATCCAATCAGTCCCTGGCTTTCAGCGCCGCAGATATCAAGAGGCATATGTGGAAGGGTGCCGCTTGCGCATTCCTCTTTTAGGAGGATGTCACCTACCTGGGGACCGTTACCGTGTGTGATGAGCACCTGGTGTCCCTCGCTGATAATGGATACTATCTCTTCCACTGCTGCTTTTACGTGTGCAAACTGTTCTTTTGCAGTCCCTCTCTCCCCACGTCTGAGAATGGCATTCCCTCCAAGTGCCACAACCACCTTCATACCTGAGAGTATTGCAGTTACCTGTTTTTAATGTGCAGGGGTGGGGGGCAGACTGAATTCTCCTGCCCGGGATGCGTTCATACCTGGTAGTTCAGAAGAGATTGCTCCGGAGTGTTGGTACTGATTTTGCAGCATGAAATAATGTCTGCAGCAATACCTCTGCTCATAACTGTCCTGTTTTTGTGAAGTATCGGTATTATTATGCCATGCTATAGTATAACATACTGGTGAAGATGTTCTGGAACAAAAATATGGAGACTCTCAAGGGGGCTGACCTTGAGGCACTCCAGTTAAAGAGGCTGCGCCGGACTGTCAGGCAGGCCGAAAAAGTGCCATTTTATGCACAGCGCTTAAAAGAGGCGGGTGTTTCTGTTGATGACATAAAATCCCCCGGCGATTTAACAAAAATCCCATTCACATATAAAAAAGACCTTCAAAGCGGCTATCCGTTTGGTTTTCTCGCTGTTCCTTTAAAACAGGTGGTGCGGATTCATACAACATCCGGGACCACAGGTAAACCAACAGTCGTTGGTTACACCAGACAGGATCTGGACAACTGGTCTGAGCTGATTGCCAGAAATCTGACAATGGTCGGGCTTACAGATGAAGACATATTCCAGAATGCCGTAAACTATGGTCTGTTTACAGGTGGTCTTGGCTTTCATTACGGTGCTGAGAAAGTGGGGATGACCGTTGTGCCAAGTGCAACGGGAAATACAAAACGCCAGATTGAGATGATCGATGATTTTGGTGTAACTGCTCTTCACTGTACACCAAGTTATGCGATGCACATTGCAGAAGTGGCAGAAGAGATGGGAACAACTCTGAATTCCTTAAAGACCGGGATTTTTGGTGCAGAACCCTGGTCTGATAATATGCGGAAAATACTTGAGGAAAAGCTTGGTGTCACTGCTTATGATTCCTATGGGATGAGTGAGCTGTACGGGCCGGGTGCGGCGTTTGAGTGTCCTGAACGCAACGGGTTGCATTTCTGGCATGACTCCTACTATGTTGAGATTATTGACTCTGAGAGTGGAGAACGGTTAGAAGCCGGTGAGCGTGGTGAACTGGTTGTGACTCCGCTTAACAAGGAGGCGATGCCGCTTCTCAGGTACCGCACAGGTGA
The DNA here is from genome assembly GCA_030628325.1 of Methanomicrobiaceae archaeon. Classification (GTDB taxonomy): domain Archaea; phylum Halobacteriota; class Methanomicrobia; order Methanomicrobiales; family Methanomicrobiaceae; genus DAOVRB01. The sequence goes on from DAOVRB010000031.1 coordinate 5,403, forward strand.
TCTGACCATGCTCATGGATGATGATTGTCCATGCGGACGCGGGCAGAGGATTGCACGGATTATGGGACGGAGTGATGATATGATGGTGATACGCGGGATAAACGTCTTTCCGTCCCAGATTGAACATGTGCTCAGTTCACTGCCCGAAGTGGGCGATCAGTTTATGGTGTATATTGACAGAATCAATCATCTGGATGAAATGACAATAGAGGTTGAGATGAACAGGGAATTTTTCAGTGGTGAACTGCAGGACCTGAGCAGGGTGCAGAAGAAGATGATGGCAGCACTAAAAGATGTGTTAAACCTGCGTACAAAAGTGATTCTTGTTGAACCGGGATCACTGCCGAGGTTTGAAGGCAAGGCAAAGCATGTTGTTGACAGAAGGGGGCAGGCATTTTGACGGCATGGGATCCGCGTATTGAGGAGATGCCGGTTGAGGCGCTTAAAAAACTCCAGTTTAGATATCTTAAAACGCTTATCTGCCGGCTGTACAGTTTCTCGGATCTCTACAGGAACCGTATGGACGAGAGCGGGGTTCACCCGGATGATATCCAGTCACTTGCTGATGTCACGAAACTGCCGTTTATGGTAAAAAGTGACTTCCGTGACAACTACCCTGACAAAATGTTCACTGCACCGCAGGATGAACTTGTGCGTTACCATGTATCTTCCGGAACAACTGGTAAGCCCACTGTGGTCGGGTACACACAGAATGATCTTGACAACTGGACTAACTCACTTGCCCGTTCTTTAACTGCCTGTGGTGTTGGAAGAGGGGATGTGGTACAGGTTGCATACGGGTATGGCCTTTTTACGGGTGGTCTTGGTCTGCACTACGGGGCTGAAAAAATAGGTGCGACTGTTGTTCCTGCCTCTGTCGGCAATACCGAGCGTCAGATTGAACTCATGCAGGATCTGCGGGTTACTGTAATTGCCTGCACTCCGTCATATCTTATTCATATCGGAGATACCGCAAAAAAGATGGGAGTATCAATAAAAGACGATACAAATCTCAGGGTCGCAATCTTAGGTGCTGAACCCTGGTCTGAACAGATGCGTGTACGTATCGAGGATCAGATGGGGATAAAAGCATATGATATCTATGGCACCAGTGAGATTTCAGGCCCGATGTTTACAGAATGTAAGGAGCAGGACGGGATTCATATCTGGGGAGACATTGCTTTAATTGAGATCGTTGATCATGACACAGGAGAAATCCTTAGACCCGGTGAACCGGGAGAGCTTGTAATAACACTTCTGCAAAAGGAAGCATTTCCGCTGGTCAGATACCGCACAGGTGATATCACTGTGATGGAAGATGCTCCATGTGTCTGTGGACGCACTCATCCTCGTATTCAGCGGATATCGGGGCGGGTGGATGATATGCTTATTATTCGCGGAATCAATGTCTTCCCGTCACAGATTGAACACGCTCTTCTCAGTATGCCTGAAGTGAGCGGACACTTCATGGTTGTTGTTGAGCGTAAGGGAGCACTGGATGCTCTGCTTGTTCAGGTGGAACTGAACCCTGAATGTTTCTCAGATAAGATAATTGACCTGATGGCTATCAGGCAGAAAGTATCTCACGTACTTAAAAATTCACTGAATGTGGGTGTGGAAGTTGAACTTGCAGAACCCGGGTCACTGCCGCGATTTGAGGGTAAAGCTAAAAGAGTGATAGATAAGAGGGATAAATAATGGACAGATCAGATTACGTAATCAGACAGATTTCTGTATTTTCAGAGAACAAACCCGGGCGACTGGCAGCAATCGCCCGTGCCCTTGAGGAGGTCTCAATTAACATTTTTGCCTTTTCTATCGCAGAAGCAAATGGTTTTGGTGTTGTAAGAGCGCTTGTTGACAAACCGGAAGCAGCTCACAGTATACTTACGAATCTGGGTTTCATGGTTTCTTTCACTGATGTAATTGCAGTGAAGATGCGTGACCTGCCTGGCGGACTCTTTGAAGTTGCAAATATGCTCGGTGAGGGCGGGATTAATATTGAGTACTCGTATGCATATTCAGGGAAGGATGCCGCTGTTCTGATTCTCAGGGTTGACGACGTAGAAGAAGCAATAAAAAGAATTCATGAGCAGGGCGGGGAACTTCTGAAAGCTGAAATGTTTCATGAGTAATTTCCCTTTTTTTCCAGAGTGATTTAGATAACTCCCGTTACGGATAGTGGTAGTATTTGGCATGCCTGATTCTGTTATCCGGTGTTTCCTGTGCTGTTTTAACAATTAAAGGTGATATTCTGGCTTATAATTATAGTGGCGAACGTTTCTTTTTGAACTGATGGTAAATGCGTGTACCATCGTTTATAGTCAAAAACCAAACATTTCTGGAAGTTTTGTTTGATTTTCAACTACGAGTCTGTCCAACCAGCAATTCCACATATAAAATTAACCTAATTTTAAAGATACAGCAAAATTTTCGTTTTTGGCCGCTGGCAGGTACGTTTCGATACCTTTAAATATGCGACAAATTCTGCCA
>DAOVRB010000054.1 GCA_030628325.1 Methanomicrobiaceae archaeon
TTGGAGGTAAGTGCAACCAGGTCTTCACGTTCATCTTTGGAAAGTGTCACAATGTATTTTTTCATAATCAATCCCTTAGGTTGATTATGGAATTATAAATATATAACTATTGCGACAGATCATGCGTGACGTGACACTAGTGCTGATCTGGCAGGACAGACTCCGGATGCCTGCTGAGTCTTACAGGATATAGGTAAATATCAATCTCACTGATGTATTATTAATATGCAGTATTACTGGTTCGGTGATGTGGATGAGGGCAGGTGTACTGTTGCCGGCGGGGATTACACGGCACTTGCAGAACGGCTGTCATCCATTGTTACCAGTATGGAGACTTTTATCCCGCTCTCTGTGGAGCAGGCGTGTGAGTGCGGGTTTGCGGCTGATGCTCCTGATTATTACGGGCATCTTCGGAAATTATGCATAAATATTGCAGAGGAGAAGATTGCAGATCTCTACGGTCAGGGAGATATGGAGCTTCTGCAGATGGTCCGTATGCTGGATGATATGGATAATGTAATCAACCTTCTTACTGAGCGTGCGACGGAATGGTATCTTATTAAGAATCCGGGTTTTTCAAGGAAATATAAGTCCATGAATGCAAAGAAGATGCTCTCTGTTATCAAAAGGGAGCGTTCATCTTCACTTGGGCGGCTTGCGGGTGAAATTGACCGGATGGTATCGTCACGCACGACTCTTATGAAGGAGATTTCCGGGAGGGCTGATGTGATTCTTCCAAACTGCAGTGCACTTGTGGGCGGACTGGTTGCGGCACGCCTGATGTCGCGTGCGGGCGGTCTTGAACAGTTTTCACGCATGCCGGGTTCAACGATTCAGGTGCTTGGGGCTGAGAATGCACTTTTTACGCATATCAGGTCCGGCAGTCCGTCTCCCAAGCATGGTATTATTTTCCAGCACCGGAGGGTGCATAATGCACCCCGGCCGGTCAGGGGGAAGGTGTCACGGGCAGTTGCCGGCAAACTTTCGATTGCTGCACGGCTGGATTATTTCAGGGGTGAACTAATGCCTGAATTTATTGAAAAAGCCCAGAAACGGATTGATGATGTGGGGCTGACAGAATGATTATGATTAATGGTGTGCTGGTTTCGGCTGGTAAGGGCGGCGTGTACGGCGAAAAAATGTTAAAAGGCCATCGTGTGTGGGACCCGTACAGGAGCAAACTTGCCGCTCTTGTGATGCTGGGTGTGGATATCGATCTCAATGATCAGATGAAGGTGCTGTATCTGGGTGCTGCAAACGGAACGACAGTCTCACATGTGGCTGATTATGTGGATTCTGTCTATGCCGTAGAGTTTGCACCAAGACCGATGCAGGATCTGATTGAGGTTGCCAGACGGAGGAAGAATGTGATCCCGATAATGGCGGATGCGAATCAGCCCGGGATATATGCCCCGATGATGGAGGCTGTTGATCTGCTGTACCAGGATGTGGCCCAGTCAAATCAGGTGGAGATTGCACTCAAGAATCTTCCGTTTCTGAAAAGTGGCGGGACGTTGATCCTGATGCTAAAGACACGGAGTGTGGATGTCAGAAAGACACCAGAAGAGGTCTTTAAGAGTTCAGTTGAAGAACTGGAGTCTGCCGGTCTCTCGGTGGATTCGGTGACATGGCTTGATCGGTATCAGAGGGATCATGCGGCGATTGTCTGTACGTACGGTGCGGGTGGTGTCGGCGGATCATCAAAAAAGTCAGCCACCTGAAAAATACTTTTCAGCCGGTGCATATCGAAGAGTATACACGATCTGCCAGAACCCGATTTGTGTGAACAACTCAACAATTAACTGGCGCAAAGAGGAAAAATTAATAATATTTTATTCCCGATTTGCGCTAAATATTTGATTTACGGCTAGTACAGGTGCACGATTCTGGCACAGCCTGTATGGTGCCAATAAACGTTCACCACTATAATTGTGCATGAAATCCAGAGGTTTTTAGTTCTTTTTCACCGCCGGGTTGATTGCCTGTGAAAATCTTTATATTCGGCAAAGCCATCTCCAGAGAGGATAATACTCTATTGTATGTCCCTCTCTTAAAACAGTCTCACAGAGATCCTCTGTAAGGATCATGCCACTTTTAAGTTTAAACTCTTTGCATGCCCTGATGAGTGAATTCTCTTCTCTTTTTCGTGTTTTTTCGTTATCTGCATTCCAGCAGACCTGTATCAGTGTCTGAATATTCTGACCATTTTTCACCACGAAATCCACTTCAAATCCGCCTTTGTCCTTCCAGTAATAGATTTCGTCATAACGTCTGTTTAATTCCAGAAAAACTGCATTCTCAGCAAGTTTGCCTATATCCAAGGAAAACCTGAATGATACTTCATTTCTTAGTCCGGTATCAATGGCGTATGTTTTTTTATTCTGTTTAAACTGGCTTTTTAATTTATATGAAAATAAAGGAAGATCCATTATCAACAGAGATTCTTTGAGATAACCTATGTATTTCTCTGCTGTTTCAACTGTTACACTGGAATTTTTTGCAATACTATTAAAAGAATATTCACCAGTTGTATTTGTCAGCATGAACTGGCAGATTCTTCCTGTGATATCAGAGGATGCACCAAATCTTGAGGCGACATCCCTTGCAATTATATCATTGTACAGCGCTGTCAGTATTTTTTTGTGGTTGAATTCATCCAGGCCTGTTGATTCGGGAAATCCACCCTCTTCAAGATATGCAGTCAGGTAGTGCAGAAGTTTCTCCCTGTTGTAGATAAGATAATCCGGTTTGATATTTTCAAAACCTCTCATCCTGAGATATTCTGCAAATGACAGGGGCATGACTTTGAATGTGATATGCCTCCCGGTTAACACCCGCCCAATATCATATGAGAGCAGGCTTGCAGAAGATCCGGAAAGGAATATGCAGTCAAATCTTTTTGTATCATAGAGCATCCTTACCCATTGTTCCCATCCTTTCTTTTGCTGTATCTCATCAAGAAAGAGATGTGATATGTCAGGATTTAATTTGTAGATATCAGTCAGGATTGTATCAAGGGGTGTAGCGTTTATGGCAGGGTCGTCAAAGTTTAAGAGCATTATGTTTTTTGGGTGTATCCCGCTTTTTATGAGATGGTCTGCCACCTGATAGAGCACTGTGGTCTTACCTGAACGTCTGACTCCGATTACATCTTTTATATACCGGGTTTTGAGTGTCTTTATTATGGTCTCTGTAATATCCCGTCTGATTCCGGTAAGTTCATCAGGCACCTTTTTTTCTGCCCACCATGGGTTCCACCTCCATATGGCCTGCTCAATCATATCATCTGATCTGTCTGCCTCAGTATATATATATGGTTCCACTACAGCAGACATTAAACGATCTTTATTATCGGGTGTTGTCGAGGGAAAGTTGTAATTTATATCTTTTCACACCGAAATTTCGGTATTATAGTCGAAAACCAGACTTCCGGGAATGTGTGGTCTTTGACTATACTTTATGTTAGAGATGAGGATTTTATTGTTGAATTTGAGGAAGGGCACACTCCCGGATTTTACATAATTTATGATATGGAAAATGAACTTTCCTGGCTTTTTGCCAGAAGGAAAATTGATCTCAGAACTTCAGATGATCTAAGCAGATATTTCAGAAATGAAGTTTTAAGGAGGAGTGAAGTTTGGTATGGAACGTGATTGCCGGTTCTCTATTCTTCATTTTTCTAATATGTACCTTTTTTGATTAAAGTTTCTGCCAGAGAGACTGTACTCCACTGTTGAAAGAGCGGGGATTGGTCCTGTCTTGATTTTGGAAGTAATTTATTTATATTTTTGATTTGTATTATGTAATAATGTTCAGAAAGGTTCACAGGAGGTGGTCAGATGATAACAGTTGAAGGTATTAGCCAGATTACAGGATTGTCCAGAGAGGAAGTAGTTCATAGAAGTTTAATATCATTTATCGAAATTGAGATCCGCCTTGCAGAAGAGGATATTGCAGATATCAGGGAGAGATATAATGTTGTATCAAAAGAAGGGCTCTATGAGGCAATAAAATCCGGAAAAATAATGAGCCATCCTGCATGGGAAGACTATATTGTATGGAAAAATAAAGAGAAATATATAGAGGATCTAAAAGGGCAAAGGCAAACTTCGGGCGATGATATTTAATATTCATGAAGAAATTGAGAGGATTTCAAAAACTGAATTTGAAGATATAGTTGTTTCAATAAGTCCAGTTGGCGGTAAAGCCAGATTCCCAAACAAATTAAGAATATTTTTTTATGATGATAGTTTTTTGGATATCTGGCTTTCAATAGACGGAGATTATTCTTATCACTGGGAAAGAAGAGCACAAAGAGGAGAGATCTATAGGTGGGATAATGCTCATGACCATCCTGAAATTAGTACATTTCCAAAACATTTTCACGATGGTTCACAGAAAAATATTATTGCAAATGATCTTTCCGGAGATTATTGCGTTGCAATCCGGGAAATATTACAATTCATCAGGTCGGTATTGCTCAAAAAGAACTAATGTTTATGATTTTTCTCCGTTTTTTTCTTCTCTGATTGGTATAAAAATAACCCGGATTTGAGTTTTGTTTTGAGGAAGTGCTGTATATCACATTATGATTGTAAAAAAGGCATTCTGGCACCACCCGTATATTTGCTGACTTTTCTATAGTATCTCAAATGAACAAAACTGATATACGATAACAATATAATATTTTTTCAGTCATGCGAAGATATTATCTTAGCCCTTTTTCGTTGATTCTGATAATCATATTTGTACTGCTGCTGCTGTTTATGATCCCCTTTTTATTTCTGGGGATTATCGGGGGTGCGTTTACAAAACTTGGATTTAGCTGGTATCAGGCAGTTTTAATTCTCTTTGTGACTCTTGTCGGGAGTCTCGTTAATATCCCTGTGACCACAGTGGAGAATAAAGGGACAATTGTTATGGATCGGCCTGCCCCCGGCGGGATGTACGGGCGGTTTTACAATGTACCTGAGCCCTCATTTACAACAACTGTTGCAGTAAATGTGGGTGGCTGCCTTGTCCCGGTGTTTGTGTCTGCATACCTGATGTACAGGATGATGTTATTTCCCGGTGGTTTTTCAATATTAATATCTGCTCTGATTGGTGTCCTTGTGGTTACTGTAGTTACTCACAGGGCGGCCCGACCTGTCAGGGGTCTTGGGATTGCCACCCCGTTTTTCATACCGCCGGCCTGTGCACTGATATGTGGGATTGTTCTCTCCTGGGGCATCCCGGTTGCGGCACCTGTCATTGCGTATGTCAGCGGGACGTTAGGGACATTGATTGGTGCTGATCTTCTAAACTTAAAGAGGCTCGGTGAACTGGGTGCGCCTGTGGCGAGTATCGGGGGTGCCGGGACTTTTGATGGTGTGTTTCTGAGTGGGATTATTGCTGCACTGCTTGCGTGAGTTCCCTCTCTTTTCCCTTCTCCCTCAATTAATCACAGTGTTTATGAGGTCTCTCTGACTCACTCACACTTACTCATTCTCACTCCGTGTCTGTGGTACAGATTGTCAAATACTTTCAGTTTTTCAACGTAGATCTCAGCGTTATTGTATTTGTATTCCAGACTTGTCTGGATATCCGGGTGTTTCTTTATGTAGCCTATTGAGGCTGTTTTGCAGCACAATTGTATGTACGTCATGTGAAACCGAGGAGAAACTCCCGCTGTCACGAAACTTCATATTGGGCCTAGTTTCCGATTATCCCTTCAGATCACATGTTTTCGTTTATGTAACTGGTATGTAACTCATGAAACACTGCATTGTATGTACGTCATGTGAAACCGAGGAGTAACTTCCGCGGTCACGAAACTTCATATTGGCCCCATTTTCCGATTATCCCTTCAGATCACATGTTTTCGTTTATGTAACTGGTATGTAACTCATGAAACACTGTATTGTATGTACGTTATGTAAAACAGAGTTGGATCTCCCGCTGTCACGAAACTTCATATTGGCCCCATTTTCCGATTATCCCTTCATATGCCATATTTTCGTTTATGTAACTGGTATGTAACCGACATCGAAGCCATGGAGAGAAACACAGCATAATCAAAGATTGTACCTGGCAGGCGTGTGTCGTACTCGCGAAGGGCAGTATGTCCTCGAAGATCTCCGGTGAAGGGGATATCCGCAGGAATATTTTCGCTTCATACTCTGGTGCAGAAGGGATTTGACAGGGACAAACCCTCTGGAGATTACAGTTTGTAACTGTGTTCACTACCGGATGGGAGAAAAGGGAAAACATGGAGCTCTCCACCATGCGTTTGTGGTTTACGGTATGTCACCTTCTTCGCGAAAGGTTCGGGGTATATACTCGCATCGGTTCAGTATTGAATCTTCTTACAGGATGCGTAATACTACCAAAGCAAAGACCACCAGCAAGGATCCTGTAATCCGGTTCTTTTATGCATTGATTGCATTTATGTATCAGAATTGTTGGGTTCTAATCAAATGGAAACGTTTTAGGAAATTACAACGAGGTCCAATTGTGATTGTATCTGATCTCTTCCAGTTGGAGCACTTTACTGCACTAATTCTCTCAGAATCAAAGGAGAAGTTTATTATTCGAACGATTGAGGAATTAGCAATATCCTGAAGCGTAACCAGTCACTCTATTTGCCCCGGATCGATGAGCATATGCTATCGCTCGATTGACTCTTTTTGCAATGGATGTAGTGGTGTTGCCCCTTCAGGTTCTGGGATCTATGCAGGAGGATCGTAGTTTTGAGCTTTGTGGGTTGTTGGAGGTGTCTTATCGCTGGATGTAGACAAAATAGATTAACTTTCGTGAGTTTATTCTATCCCGCAGAAATTTGGAGGAGTAACTTGAATATAGGGGCATAATGGGTAGTTTAGATTGGTGTTGAGTGGTAAA
>DAOVRB010000098.1 GCA_030628325.1 Methanomicrobiaceae archaeon
ACCCCAGCCCAGTGAGAGTGTGAAGAATATCTGCCCGTATGCGGCAATCCAGACATCGGGCTTTAAGAGAACGCTGAAATCCGGTGTCAGGTAATATGCGAGACCGTCCATTGCGCCAGGGAGTGTGATGCCACGGATGACAAAGATGATGATCAAAAACCACGGCGCAAGCACCGTTATCCAGATCATTTTTTCCACACTCTTCACACCCTTAAATATTGAGATATAGACCCAGAACCAGCTGATAACAGCTCCCGCGACCACAAACAGGTTAATACTGCCAAACGAGAGGACACTCTCAGAGATATGCAGGAAATTGTCAAAGAAAAAAGTTTCCGGGTCTGATCCCCATGCAAGGGAAGCAGAAAAGAATGTGTAGTTCACCGCCCATGCCATGATCACACAGTAGTAGGTTATTATTGCAAATCCGACCAGGACAGAAAGCCAGCCGATCCATGCAAAACGTCTGCCTATGAGGTTACGGAAAGAGAAAGGAGCCCCCCCGCGTGCTTTACGCCCAATCCCAAACTCCAGAATAAGAAGTGGGAGACCTACAGTTATGAGGGCAATTATATATGGTATCAGAAACGCACCGCCACCATTTGAATAGCAGATATACGGGAATCTCCAGACATTGCCGATACCGATTGCAGCCCCGACCGCAGCAAGCACAAATGTTGTTCCTGAACTCCACCGTTCCTTTTCTCTCATCTCTTCCCTGACTGAACTTTTCATCCATCGGGATATATTATTTTGCCATATCCGGGAAGTGCAAAGATCAATATATATTATGGGACGTACATTGGATTTACTATGAGAATGAGAACTGTTTCTGGTGCAATAATACTTGCAGTGATCTGCATCCTGCTCACTGCAGGGTGTGCAACATTACCGGATCAGCCTGCACCAACCACTGAACCGACAGCCGTTGCGACCACAGTTGCGACAGCGATTCCAACCCCCACACCCATACCCGAACTCTTCCCTGACGCTCTTTCCCCGGGTGAAAAGTTTGTGTACGGCAGTGATGAAACTAAAATCGAGATGACTGTCAGAGGGGGTTACATTGACGAATATTACGAGTACCACGACAAGGACTGGGGCAGAGACGGGCAGGTCGACCCGGCGGATGGCAATAAGTTCCTGATAATTGATCTTATTGTTGCGCATAAGGGCACAAAAAAGGAGATCGGTGCACCATACCCGGGCTCTGTCTTTGTCTTCTTTGAAGGCCATCCGTATCCCTGCAGGGATGAGAGAGCATACTCTGATAAATCACTTGTTAACACCCAGTGGACAACAGAGGATTACTACGGGGGTATTCTTCACGTATATGAGAGAAGGGAAGGGTTGTTAATCTATGAAGTGCCGGAGAGCCTGACGCTTGATAAAGCCTATGTGCAGGCACACCTTGGTGATGGAATTACACCAGTGTGGAAACTAGCTTAAACCAGTGGAGAGTTTAAGAGAACCGGTAAATCCTCTTTTTTTCTTACAATTTCAGATGACTGCTCAAGCATGAGGTTTACGAGTTCGTGATGCCCGGCGTGCCTGAAATCTGTCCTGAGAGATATCACCCTTTTTCCCAGAGCGGTTGCATAACCCATCTCCCACGATGTGCCTGAGTCTGCATCTGCCCCATCAACAACTGCAACAATAATATCACTATTTTCCAGTGCTCTGACGTGCATATTAAAGATCTCTCTGTGCTCGTCCTTTCCACGCGTCTGGCTCGTATCCCCTACTTCCTGCGGGAGGTATACATCAAAGAGATGTTCTGTGAGCATTTTGTGGAGGACGAGATTATAATCTGTCTCTGCCTCTGTAAAGAGTGGTCCGGCAAGGTAAATGCGGTATGCCGAAAAATCTTTTACATCCATCGCTAAAATCTCCGGGAAACGGGTGAGGAATGCCCCGCGCCCGGGACGTTTCTTCTCTGAATAATATGTCTGATTTACCCCGCAGGACGGTGACGAGTCCACTCCGATTATCGCAATGGGTGCGCCTTTTTTTTCAATGATCCTTCTGACTTCAGCCTCTTTTTCATCGAGAAGTGCAGAAAACTCCGGTGTGTTTAAACTTTCAAGGAAGTTTGTTGGTTTACGGACGGACCCCAGATATTCGGTCTCCGGGCAGGGGAGAGAAACGATTTCAATTCCAAAGTGTCTGCAGCGCTCAATGCATCGCGTAAAAAGTTCAATGTCTGATATGGTGGTGATACCCTGAGCACGGCAGGCAGGATCAGAAATACATGGGCACATGAGAACGTACATTGATTATTTTTTGGCACTCACACTTGATAGATGATACCACTCTTAGCCTACCGTGACAATACCTGTGACCCGAAGAAGTGTTCTGTTAAGAGACTGGAACGGGCAGGCATGATTAAAATCTACACGAAATTAAAAGAGGTGCCAAAGAGTTCGCTGATACTTGACCCGACCGCAGCGCAGGCACTCTCACCGGCAGACAGGGGTGTCCCTTCCATCACCGCCCTTGACTGTTCGTGGGAGGTGTTAGACACAGGGGGAGTACAGAAGTGGCCGGTCCGGCGGGCACTGCCGTTTCTCGTTGCCGCAAATCCGGGTCACTTTGGGAGGGCGTTTATGCTCAATTCGGTTGAAGCGCTTGCCGCGGCCTTATATATCCTCGGTGAACAGGAACAGGCACGGGAGATTCTGGCAAAATTCGGGTGGGGTTTAAGGTTTATTGAGGTGAATCAGGAACCACTGGATGAGTATGCGGAAGCGAAGGATAGCGCAGAAGTGGTGGAGATACAGGCGTTGTATCTGTGAATGTCTGGATATATTTAGTATGACAGAACGTGAGTCATGCACGTTTTCCCACATTTTCCCACATTTTCACAACCCGGCGGCGAATTTAATAAGAGTTTACTGTAAAAGAGAAGACAGAGAGACAGTCATGCAGACCCCGTACAAAAACAGAATCATCCTCCACGTCGATATGGACAGTTTCTTTGCCTCAGTCGAAGTGAGAGAACGCCCAAAACTCAGAGGGAAACCTGTTGTTGTGGGTGCAGATCCGAAAGGGGGTGCGGGCAGGGGGGTGGTCAGCACGTGCTCTTATGAGGCACGGGAGTATGGAGTCCGGTCAGGCATGCCCATCAGCCAGGCATTCCAGCTCTGCCCTCACGCTGCCTTTCTCCCGGTGAATCTTAAACTCTACCATGAAGTCTCTGCAAATGTGATGGAAACCATGGGCAGATATGCTGAAAAAATACAGCAGGTGAGCGTTGACGAGGCGTATCTTGATATCAGCAGTGCGGAGAGTTTTGAGGCGGCAGAGGCAATTGCCAGAGATATCATGGATGAAATCAGGGAAGATGAGCATATCACCTGCTCAGTCGGTATTGCCCCAAACAAAGTTGTTGCAAAGATTGCATCTGATTTCAGGAAGCCTGAGGGTCTTACTGTTGTTAAGCCCGGAGAGGTGCAGGCCTTCCTTGACCCTATGCCTGTTACAAAAATACCCGGTATCGGGAAGAAAACCAAAGAGAGGTTAACATCAATCGGGATTTCCACCATCAGTGATCTTGCTGCCGCTGATATACAGGAGTTAATCTCCATTTTCGGTAAGTCCGGCATCAGGATGCACGGACTTGCATGCGGAACTGATGAGGGGGAGGTGGAGGACAGGGGAGAGAGGAAATCAATCGCCCGGGAAGTGACGTTTTTAGAGGACACCTCTGATCGTGATCTGATTTTTAAGACAGGAGAGTCGCTCGCAGAGGATGACTGCATGAGGCTTATCGAACGGGGATTCTGTTGCAGGACTGTGACAGTCAAAATCCGTTATACAGGTTTTGTCACAAAAACAAAGGCACACACACTGGAGCATTTCACAGACGATCCGGCTGTGATCCGGAGATGTGCAGCCACATTGCTCAGTGAGGTTTTAGAGGAGAAAAGTGTACGCCTGATAGGCGTTAAGCTTTCTAACTTTGAGAGTGGAGAGACCAGACAGGCTACAATTGATGAATTTGGTAAGTGAGTGCCAGCTGCCCTGCCTGCCTGTTTCTGACCGCGGCAAGTATGATGTTGATTAGAAGATAAAGAGCAGGGTGCTCGTGGAATTCTCTTAAAGTCTTCATCCGCTCCTTTGCCCGTTCCTTTGCTTCAGGATATTTTTTTTTATCTTCCCGCATTTTACATTCACCAGATGTTACTACCAGATGTTACTGGAAGTGACACAAAAAATTCACTTTCACACTGCACGGTTATCCTTTAAGACCTGATATTCCAATTTTTAAATAACAATAAAATGGTGAAGATAATGCTGAAAAAATCCGGATATGTCCAGAGGAACCGCTACGAAGTAACTGATAGTGAAGGTTCTCCCTGCTGGATTATCGAATTTAACATAGGTGGAAAGAGGTTTGGCATCCGTGTCGGCGAACTCAGGCGTGCACTTTCAGGTCCTCTCCCTGCCAGAGTGGAACACCTCCGTCAGAACTGGGGACAGCACCTCACAGGTCTTGCCGGACGGGCGATACTTTCAAACTCAAAGAAAGCTCTCAACCTTGAGATGAACTCAGGGGAGTACTATACCATATCAGTAAAGGGGCTTAAAACCGTACTCGTAAACCCACGATTTTACGCAACCATCTCAAAAATCACGAATGATAACCCCCGGAAAAAGTCATATGAAAAACCATCACACCTTCAGACGACAATCTGGCCTGACACAATGATGGTGACGGCAGAATAGTGAAGAGAAACTCCGGGCAGGAGGGAGTCAACAGGAAAACTGACCAACTGACCAACTGACAGGCAAATCACAAAAAATCACAAAAGGAAGGCAACAGGAAAAATCTTCCTTATTGCCTACCAAGCTTATTCTGTAAATGAAGACCCAGAAGACTGCATGGGATCGAGGGTACCGCCGGATGGGACAGATGTGGAGAGGTGCGCCTGAAGAACTCCCGATACTCCCAGAAGGTTCTCTGGTACTCGAACTCGGGTGTGGGAACGGGAAAACACTCTCTGCCATGTTACAAAAACTCTGGGAGATCCATGCAGTTGACTTTGCCCCCGGTGCAGTCCTGCTTGGTATACAGGCTGCAGGTAAAAACGGGAAAGTCCGGTTCCATATCGCCGATGCAGGATATCTTCCTTTCAGGGCAGATACATTTAACGCAGTTTTTGCACTCCATCTCATCGGGCACATGACAGCAGAGAAGAGAGTGAAAGCATCAGCAGAGATTGTACAGGTGCTAAAACCCGGTGGAAAACTGTACCTGCAGGTCTTTTCGAGAGATGATATGCGGTGCGGAAAGGGCGTTGAGACTGAAGATGCGACCTACCGTAAGGGAACCGGTGTTATAACGCATTATTTTACAAAAAATGAGACTGAAAATCTCTTTTCAGACCTCATACCGGAATCGGTTACTCTG
>DAOVRB010000065.1 GCA_030628325.1 Methanomicrobiaceae archaeon
TGACATATGTCATTGCACGTGCGCTTGACCATGTGAGCTATTCACAGCTTGGGAAGGCGGGTGCCGATATTGTTCTCTATCCGCAGGAAGTATTTGCCCAGACTGCGATTCATCACGTGCGGAGGCTGCATTCATCACGCCTTGCAAGAAAACTCGTTGACATGTTATCCTCATGGGAAGGGACACTCGGAATTGTCACACATACCAACCCTGATCCGGATGCGATATCAAGTGCTATGGCACTCTGTGCAATTGGTAATATGGCAAGTGGTGGTAAACTTGACTGCAGAATTCTTTATGATGGTAAAATCGGCCACCAGGAGAACCGTGCTTTTGTGAATCTGCTTGACATCCAGATGGAGCGTGTGACGCCGGAAATAATGGAAGAATGCAATTATCTTGCACTGGTGGACTCGAGCAGCCCCGGGTGCAATAACGTGCTTAATACGGGCACTCATGTTGATATTATCATAGATCACCACAAAACTGCCGAATGCCAGAATAATTCAGCATTCGTTGATGTGAGACCCGGTATGGGTGCAACTGCCAGTATTATGACCCAGTATCTGCAGGAACTGGATATGCCTGTGGACAAAAAAGTGGCAACAGCACTTCTGTATGGTATCAGGGCTGACACCAAAGGGTTCCGGCGCAACACAACGCCACAGGATCTGAACTATGCTGCTTTCCTCCAGCCACTCACTGATAGTGAACTCTTAGATAAGATCATCTCACCCTCAATGTCCCAGGAGACCCTTGGGGTGCTTGGGAATGCAATCAGAAACAGGAGAATCATCAGCGGATATCTCTTCTCAAATGTGGGCTATATAAGAAACCGGGATGCACTCCCGCAGGCTGCGGATCTTTTAATTCAGCTTGAGGGTGTCAACACTGCTCTCGTATACGGGATTAATGATAAGAATATTATTTTTTCTGCCAGAAACAAGGATATCCGGCTTCACATCGGGAAGGTCATGGATGAGGCTTTCTCAGAAATGGGAGAGGCGGGGGGACATGCCGGCATGGCGGCGGCAGTTATCCCGCTCAAATATTTCAATATGGTGAAGAACAAGGAGGATCTTCTTGCGCTTGTTATTGACCCGATTTTAAAGAAATTTATGGACCTCGTGGATCTTGACGAAGAGGAAATAAATGAGATTTGAAGACTGGGAACCTCATTATACAGATATACTCAAACTTTTTGGCTTTGACCGTGCTGATGACGAGAGGGCAGCTCTTCTGCTCTCAGAACTCGTTGCCGGTGACAGCCTCCCACTGCTTGAAAGTCTCTGCAGAGGAAAAGATGTCACTGTCTGCGGCAACGCACCGTGCCTGAAAGATGAGCTTGACAGGATCTCCGGGGTTCTCTTTGCTGCCGATGCCGCGGCAGATCTTCTCTTCAGGAAAGGGATCCGCCCTGATGTGGTATTTACTGATCTTGACGGTGCAGATGACACTTTTGTTGATATGAACAGGGAAGGGACAATAATGGTTGTGCATGCCCACGGGGATAATATCCCGCTTCTGAAACACTGGGTGCCACGTTTCTCAGGACCCGTTGTTGCGACCACACAGAGTGCTCCGATTCCCGGTGTTCATAATTTTGGCGGGTTTACAGATGGTGACCGGGCAGTATTTACTGCCGATGCCTTAGGGGCGTTGTCAGTCAGGATAATTGGTTTTGACTTAGACGACAGGACTGTAGATCCGGTGAAACGGGGCAAACTCATGATTGCAAGAGACCTCCTGGCACTTCTTGGCTATGATATCTGAAGCGTATATCATTGACGGTTATGTGGACGAGCCTGCCTGTTTTGGTGTCCCGCCATATATCTCACCTTATGTCCGTTATGTGGCAGGGGTGCTTGCAGAACATGGATATAAGGTTTCTTACTGCACCATTGACCAGCTGCGGGCCGACCCGATGCTCTTTGCTCCTATTAGCGCCTCAGATATTGTTGTTATGATCTCGGGCATCACCGTGCCTGGCAAGTATCTCGGCGGGAAACCTGCGACCCTTACGGATATCCGGCAGATTGGTGCCATGCTCAGACACCCGGTATCCTGCCTTGGAGGGCCGGTCACGTTCGGCTATGCATCCGGTGGCGGTGAGGTGGCAGTCCGTCAGGCGATGATGGGTTTTGATCATCTGCTGGAGGGTGAGATTGCATCAGCACTGGATTCACTCTTAAACGGTGGTGAACCGTCAGGTACTCTGGACTATAATGATATTGACCGCTGGAGTGTGTCAGGGAGCGGGATTGTGACACAGCACCCCTCATTTCCGCATCTCCTCTGCGAGATGGAGACGGCAAGGGGATGTTCACGTTCTGTTGCAGGCGGGTGTTCTTTCTGCACAGAGACTCTGTATGGCCTTCCACGCTTTCGGACTCCGGAGGGTGTTGCCTGTGAGGCGGAGGCCCTGTACAGGTCCGGGATTCTGTATTTCCGCCTTGGAAGGCAGCCTGATCTCCTGACCTATGGTGCCGGTGGCGGGGAGTTCCCAAAGCCGCGTCCTGATATGCTTGAAAAACTATTTTCCGGTATCAGGAACGCAGCGCCGGATTTAAAGACACTGCATATAGATAATATCAATCCCGGTACAATTGCCCACCACGAGGATGCTGCCAGAGAAGCTCTCTCTGTAATAGTTCAGGGCCATACACCCGGGGATGTCGGGGCATTTGGGATGGAAAGTGCGGACCCGGCTGTTATTGCGGCAAACAATCTGAAAGCATATCCTGCGGATGTGATGCGTGCCATTGAGATAGTAAACGAAGTGGGTGGCGGGCGCAAAAACGGGATGCCTGAGCTCCTGCCGGGTCTGAACTTTGTGCTTGGCCTGAAGGGGGAGACTGAGGCCACTTATGACTTAAACGAAGCGTTTCTGCAGGAAGTTCTCAAAAGTGGCCTTATGGTCCGGCGTGTGAACATCCGTCAGCTCATGCCGTTTGAAGGCACTCCTGCCTATGAAGAAAATACACTTGGTCTGTATGCCACCCGCTTCAGGGCGTTTAAAGATAAGGTGAGAAGGGAGTTTGATCTTCCCATGCTGCACCGTCTCTTTCCGGCAGGCACCCGTCTCTGTGATGTGATTATTGAAGAGGAGGGGACAACTTCATTTGGCAGGCAGATGGGTTCATACCCGATTCTTGTGGGTATCCCGCAGAAACTGACCAAGGATACGGTTACGGATGTGGTCGTGGTGGATCACGGTTACCGCTCAATAACCGCTCTTACCTGCCCTGTTGAAATAAACAGTCTCCCTATATCTGCATTAAAGTGGATATCCGGAATCGGGAAGAAAAAAGCAGCAAACATCGCATCAAAACGGCCGTTTTCATCGCTGGATGAGTTTCTGGCAGTCGCCGGAGAGAGTCCTGTCTGGGAATATCTTTCATTTTGAGCCAATGGAATATTTAAATTTTGGGGATTTCCTCGTCATAATTACAATTAGATAAATTAATCACAAATAGGATATTATTATTTAATGATATAATATGGATGCTAAACTATTGTTAGTAGCTATGTGCATTGTTTGTGTGTTTATGGCAGGATGTACTTCTACACCAACATCAACAGATAGTGATAATAATATTAAATTAACAGAAACATCAATTGAGCAACCAAAATTCAATATCGGTGATGTTGTACATACATCTAACACAGATGGATTTTTGATAACAGCGCATGATAATGAAAAAGAGCAATATGAGGTATTAACAGTTACAAAATACAATGATGAATGGGGTTTTTTCTCTGATCAGCTTTATGTTTTGCACATGTCATACAAAAAGGATAATGATGACTTCTATTTTGTAGAAGAACATTTTGAGATTGTAGATAAAGATGATGCATTAGCAAAATTACCAGTACATCCAATTACTGTTGTAGACACTCTATAAACTAAAAAATAATTATTTTGAACTTTTAAAGGATAATAATAACAGAATAAAATAGGAATTGTTCAAAATTTAAGCATTGCAAACACGCGATACAGAATTCTTTTACTGAATGGTTTAAGACAAAATATCTCAAGAACTTCAGTCCTGTTTATCCAGTCATGAGCTCTTTTTATGCTGAAATTATCACTCAGTTTGTAGCTGACAAGTGCTTTGAATAGTTTATTAATATCAATACCATTCTTTTTGTGTTTCCCTATAACCTAAGTTCCCAAAGAAATTAGGCGCATGAGATCTAGCACCTCTAGGATTGTCCTTTGCTTTTTCGTCATCTCCTTTGTCATCACCCGTCCATCTCTCAAGGTAACCTTTCGCTACTTCTCCAGTTCGAGCAACACCCTCAAAAAAAGAAATTAATGAGAAAAAGAGAATAAATTCAACTGATGTAAACCAAAAAAATATATATCGGCTGTGTAATAATTTAATTCTAATGGACCCTATTATCAAATTAGCAGCGAGTGCTTTACCTGGTGAAAAAAAATTTATTTTATTCGCTGGAGCAGGTGTTTCAAAAGATGCTGGTATTCCAACATCTTGGGAATTAATGTTAAAGACTGCAAAAATTTTCTACGCACAAGAGAACAGTGGCGATGTCTTGGATCAAGATGTAGAAGAATGGTTCAAATCCAGTAAATACGCTCAGATGGAGTATTCCGAATTAATCAGGGAATTGTATCCTACGAGTTCCGAACAAAGAAATTTCTTAGATAAATGGTTAGGATCAAACGAAATTGGTGATGTGCACCGTAGTATCGCTGAACTCGCACGAAAAGATATTATTAGAGGTATTATCACTACAAACTTTGATTCTCTTCTGGAAAGTGCTTTGAAGGAAAAAGGACTTCGTGTTCAAGTAATTTCCAATGATGAGGATTTAAAAAACAGTGAACCATTTATACAGTGTAAATCCTTCCGAATATATAAACCACATGGAACGATTGAACGAGGACAATTAAAAAATACACCTAAAGATTTGGAGTCTTTGTCCTCATTGATGGAAGATGAATTGGTCAGGGTTACTAGTGAACATGCAGTTCTTGTATTGGGATATTCGGGCAAGGATGATAATATAATAAAAATATTCAAACGAAGGAAAAACTTCTATTATCCGATTTTTTGGGTGAATCCAAGCAAACCCTCGGAAAAAGTCAAGTTCATTTTTGATGATGACAAAAATATCTTTATCCCTTGTAAAGATGGTGCAAACAAATTCCTGAAAGATTTTCTAGACCTACAAGACAAGATTATTGATTTAGCCCCATCCCTTGATATGAATACATCTATTGAAGATTTGCATAAGGCAATATCCAATGAAAAAGAACCAGTGGGTCCAATATTTAAAGATTATCTCGATGAAGTTTTTCATGAAATGGGAAATATTCAACCGGATTTTTCAAAATATTCAGAACTTGACGAGGCAATTTATATCCAAATTAATAACGGAGAAAGAATCACATATCGGTTTATTGAAGCTGCATTAGTTGCAAGCAAATATCAAAATAAAGACGCCATATTTGCGATTTACGACTATTTCGGGCATTTTCTTGAATTATATTATGTCCCTGAAAATTTTTCGGGAACATTCAAAAATGAATTTTTTGATGGAAATAAATTTTTGATATATGAAATGTTCGTTACGTTCATTGGGACCTTAATAAAATATGAAAGCTGGGATTTGATTGGAGATCTACTGTCAAAAAATTTGTTCATCGACAAACGCGATGAAGGTTACGTTCGCTTTGAAAAAATCAACTCATATATTCGATCATTAGATCAATTCAGAAATCAACGGTTGGATCTTAAAAGGTGCACAATAACAGGAGACCTCATCAAAGAACGCTTCAGTAGTGGTCAACTATCCAAAATACTACCACATAAAGAATTCTTAGAGGCTGATTACCTTCTGTTTCTTCGATCTATAATTGATGGTAAGGAATTATGGAGACCCTATTCTTGTATTTATTTTGAGCACAGGGTTCCAAGTATTATGAGAAAATCTGTAGATTATAATTTTACATTAAATTTGTTAAAAGCATTCAAGCTTAAACAAATAAATGAGTTAAAAGAGAAGATTGCTGAAAATAACCATTTGTTTGAGAAGTCGTTTTCACAACGTTGCTGGGTAGACAATCCATTATCTTTTTTTGATATTGACACAATTGGATCGATTAATAATCCTGAATAATCTCAGAGATCATTTTTTTGAATTAATTTTTTATAAAGATTGAATATCAAACATGATCTCTAAATCTAGACTTCGCATATCCGCAAAACATTACGTGAAATGGAGGACAAACTGATAGAACCATCCTATCTGCTTTGAATGCTCTGGAGATCCGTCCCGCACATCGCACAGAGGAAGGCGGCGTTTCTGCTCTTTGGGAAAAAACAGGAGCCCTACCTGTCGGATGCCGTGCTTCGTATCGGTCGGTTCAAAGACGGCGCAACCATCATAGGAGATCGCTGGATTGCCGGGAACCTTTTCCACCA
>DAOVRB010000258.1 GCA_030628325.1 Methanomicrobiaceae archaeon
CACCGGCAGCAGACACGAGAATAATTATCAGGCCTGTTACCATCACAAGCAAGCCTGTTTTTTCGATCGCATGTTTTATTTTCTTATTTGACAGTGCATTGATGATTCCCAGAATAAGACCTAAAAAGACATGTACTACCCCTATGCTGAATGCTACTATGAGCATCGGGATCATTGCCTCAACTCTGTTCCACGTAATGCCGAGGAAGTGAATCGGGTGGAGCCAGCCCATCATCTCCCCGAAATTCCCGAACAATTCCCCATAAAAATACCCAAAGATGACGGTTGGTACTGCAGAGATCATCAGGATACTCATCATTGACTGAAGCCAGTCATATTGAGCGAATTTTCTCTTCATTGTCCATGCAAAGAGAAAAATTACGATGCCATATCCTATATCGCCTACCATGAGTCCAAAGAATAATGGAAAGAAGAATGCTATCACGGGGGTGGGTTCGATATCTGTATATTTTGGCGCGCTGCTCAGCTGCATTAAAAATTCAAATGGCTGTGCGACTTTTGGGTTGTCATACAATGCCGGGGCCTCATCTAAATCATCCTGGCTTAGTCTGAGCTCGTTTACAACAACTTTGGTTCCAAATTGTTTGGATATTACGTCTTCTGTTTTTTTCAGTTCTCCCTCAGGGATCCATCCCATGATCACGAAAGTATATGCACTCTGTCCAAACTGATTGAATGCGCTGATCTCTTTGGATTTATCTCCAAGGATCCTCCGGAGTACTGATAATTCCTGATACCAGTCCCCGGAAAGTCTGTTCATATCTTTATCTATTGTTTTTAACTCTAGAGCGGCCTTGCTTTTTTTCTCCCTGATTAATTCCAGTACTTCATCAAACGGTTTACCCATGAACTCATCCGGCAGGCGGACTTCATTTACATTTTTAGAGAAGATGAATGAGTGAACCTCATCTGAATATTTTTTATTGAAGACCATTATTGCAGCAATGGTTTCCTCATCCATTTCAGCAGAAACTAACTCAGCTCTGTTACCTGTAATCCTTAATAATTCAGTCCTGATCAGTTTCAGAATATCCTCATACTCTTTCTGTATGAGGATAACAGTGGCCTCATAACCCTCAAGAATGGGTAACTGGCTTTCCAGTGGCTGAATTTTTTCTATTGTAGTTTCATACCTGTCTAATGCGGTAATCGTATAGTCAAGATCACTTTTCCTTGTTGAAAGATCCCGAATCGTGGATTCGAGCTCTTTAATTACATGATGTGTTCTCGCTATTATCTTCCCGTGGTCCTGCCAGTACAGATTCTCGTATAACTGAGTCTGTTTTTCCCTGTCATCTTTTATTTTAGGAAGTGTGAGAAATATACCGCCTATTTTAACGCCTAAATTTGAGATCTCCTCTCCGATTTCTTCATTCCACTTCTCTAAACTGAGCTCTCCGGAAGAAACCTTGTGAAGTACATCTTCAAGGTGAATTGTCCCGGTATCATAAAGAAGATCAACTACGCTATGGAAGTCCTTTTTTGGTCCGACCACCATAATTCTCTTCATCTTCTGAAGCATAGTGACCTACTCTGCTGTAATACTTTCAACAATTTTTTCAATGGCTTTTGGCAGATTTATTTTACCCTGCTCTCCGGCTGATTGTGCCTCTTTTATACCGGTTTTTTTTAAGTTATCAGCTTCAAGTCTGATCTTTTCAATCTCTTTGTTATAATATTCTTCTGCTGCCTTTTTGCCTTCCATTTCGGATTTCCCTATGGTTTCACTGGCGTCCTGCTTTGCCTGTGCGATGCGTTCTTCGGATTCTGTCCTGACCATGTCAAGCCTTTTACAGAGTTCTGCTTCTTTCTCGTTTATCTGCTGTAACAGAGACTTTTCTTCATCCATACCTCTCTTTCCCCCTACAAACCATGGTGCTGTTTTAATGACATTGTTACATTCGATCTGCCTGAAGAAGATTTTAGCATTTTAAATTTATTATCTGGTTTTGAATTCATGCATAGAATCCTCTCTTTGCATCTCTCCAGTGCACTTTTTTTTAACTGATTGATCAGTTCTGACTGTTTGGTGGGCATTGTCTTCTCCCTCCATAATACCTCATATCAGTGCTGACCGGTAGGTTTATGACTTAATAAGTGTTTCTGTCAGGTCACATTGACCAGGTTTACTTTCGCACCGCCCGCCTGTATTTTATATGCAGAATGATCAAACTATCAGTTGTGCCAACCGGTTGGTCATCATTAGATTTCTGCAACAGTAGATGATGACACTATACCTCCCTCAGGTATGGTCTGTCCGGGGCACGCTGATTCAAAATCCTCCAAACTATTTTAACGATTATAAATTACCAAATGCTTCTGTCTGTGATGGTTAAACAGGCTCCGGGAGATGTACACATTTTGTCAATTATAGTAGCAAACGTGGCACTATAAGGAGAAGGTCCAGACACTGAGAGGGTGTTGGACCTGTGTTAAATCTCTGATTTAGCACAAAACCAAATATTCGTGGAAATTTGGTTTTGACTATATATTTATGTGTCTTAAAAAAAATATACAATTGATTAAAAAATGGGAGTTCACCATCACAAAACAGGATTGTCTGACAAAAACTGCCTGAAATTTGTCCACGCGGCAGATCTCCATCTTGACAGTCCGTTTATAGGGGTGTCTGAGATCAGCACTGAACTTGCGGGTCAGCTCTCCAGTGCGACATTTAATGCGTATGAGAAAATTATTGATATCTGCATCGATAATGAGGTTGATTTCCTGCTGGTTTCAGGGGATGTATACGACAGTGCAGATAAAAGTCTGTATGCTCAGTTAAAGTTCGTTTCCGGTCTTAAGAGACTTTCTGAGGCTGGTATCAGGGCATATATTGTCCATGGGAATCATGACCCCCTTTCAGGCTGGTCTGCAAGTCTTTCCTGGCCTGAAAACGTGCATATAATGAGCGGTGATACAGTTGAGTGCATCCCGTTTGAGTGTGAGGGTGTAATAAAAGCATATATTGCAGGCATAAGTTACCCCGTGCAGCATGTCAGGGAAAATCTGGCAGTGAAGTTTCCGTCAAAGGAGAG
>DAOVRB010000286.1 GCA_030628325.1 Methanomicrobiaceae archaeon
TAAAATCCCCTTTCATATCTTTCCCTCCTTTTTTAAGAATAATCAATCTAAGTTAGTAAAAATAAAAAATGATTTGGTCTGGTTTGTCTGGTAATTAACAAATCATAATTAAGAAATTTAGAGAATTTATCTCTAATATCTCTCAATTAATCATCTTATTAGATCACTGCCGTGTCAAATCCAAGGATCAAGGTACCCTCATGGACGTCTCCTGCAAATCCTTTCAGAATGTGAATCGAGAAGTCAAGCTCTTCACTGTGGCACATCCAGAGAGCATCCTCCAGAACTACATTCTGGTCAGCTTCACCGACTGCAACCGGGTCATAGAGTGCAACTACTCCGGTGTTTCCTAGGCGGGCGTCAAATGTAACATCCCAGTTACCCTGACTGTCTCTGCCAAAGTCCATTGAATCCTGTCTGACAAC
Source organism: Methanomicrobiaceae archaeon (assembly GCA_030628325.1). Classification (GTDB taxonomy): domain Archaea; phylum Halobacteriota; class Methanomicrobia; order Methanomicrobiales; family Methanomicrobiaceae; genus DAOVRB01. The sequence continues at coordinate 426 of DAOVRB010000286.1, forward strand.
TTTGACATTAATCGGAACATTTCCTATATTGCGGACAGTTGGAAGGCCATCTGCAATATTGAATACGGTGTTACCTGTTGCCCACTTGTTTACACAAATGCTTACACTTCCATAGTTTACGGAGTCAAAGTCAAATTCTGCACATGGAACTTCAAGATAGTTGAAGATGTTTGTAAGATCTACTGCAGGGTTGGAGTTTCTGTCAACTGCACGGGCAATTACCGTATAATCACCTGCGGGCTGGCAGTAGTGGATCTCTTCTGTACCCATCCAGACATCTGCAGTTCCCTTGCCAAGTCTGTACATAACTGAGTATCCGTCATCTCCTGCCCAGGTATAACCTGCTGGAATTGTAATAAGGCCTGCGTCAAATGCATTCTGAGCTAAAGCCTGTGCAGCTGCGTCGTGGCCGATATTATCGAGCATGATCTGGTACTTAAACAAGTTCCACATGGCTGGGTCAAAGTACGAGTTGTTCGGGTGGTATACATATGCAGATACAAGACTGAGATCTCCTCCGTCTTCTTCATCACATACAATAGCGAAGTATTTGATTTCTTTTGTTCCCTCAAATATTCCTGGTGGCAGGAATTGTCCGCCTGGTATTAGATGGGTAGAATCTCCATCCTCAAGGCATGTTGTGTTGTCCTGTTCCCACTTTGCCATAATTACAGGTGTTGATCCCCCTCCGGTAGCAATATCTACCGCAGTTACCACCGTTGTATCAGCAGATACCGGGACAACAAGTGAAAATACAAGCATTGCTAAAACAAGAGTTGCTATGCCGATTCCTTTTCGCATCATTTTTTTCACACATCCAATTTTAAAAAGTTTATCTTCCCCGCAGTTTTGCCGGGTTTTACATCCCGGATATATCCCATTTGAAGGAAGAAAACCATTTTTTAGTTTTCAGGGATCCCTCATTAGTAAGAATCCCCTTTTTCGTTCGGGATTACACAGAGGTTTGCTGATTTGACACCCTCTCGAGTAACCAAACTCTAATTATTAATATCAACATATAAGCGTATGCTGTACAAAATTGACGTGTGATAATGCTGTTCGGGATTCGTGTTTAATTTGTATCATATCTAAAATCTGTGGAAATATTAAATTGAACAGTTCACTACCTTAGACCAGGTAGATTTATTAACACCTACCGGTACATCTGCTCCCCTCTGTTTGTTCGCCTTCACAGGATAATTTTCTTCACTTCGATCATCCACTGTTGTTTTTTTTACTTTTCCAGCGAATCATCTCAGATAGCGATTTATGATTATTCTCTCCGGTTATCAGATTAGAGACATATTCAAAAGGATTCACTCCCGCTTTTTGGGCATTTTTTATAATTGTCAGATATGAATCAACTGCTTTTGTTCCATCTTTATTCCTTGTAAACAAGCTGACATCCCGATATCTCACCTGTGTTCTGGCTCCCGGTTCTGCATCATTGTTATGAAGAGCTATTTCCGGATATTTCAGAAAACAGTGCCTGAACGCTTACGCGTCATGCATGTTTTCTCCAAAAGATCTCCTTATAAAATTCAGCACGGTTTTCAGAATCGAATTTGATTCAGGAACAGTAATTACTGAAGTCCTAAAGCAGGTAAGAAAACTGGCAGAGAAAATGAAATTTGATGTGATCCCTGATAATTGACCGGAGTTCAGGTTATAATCCCTGGAAAACCCATATACTCTAAAACATAAAACAAAACAGGGATGTAGTCTACTTTCTCAGTTATCAATGACCCGGTCATTATACACTATATTTCACTTTCCGCACCCTTGGCGGTCATAAAAAAATGTATGTTGTGATAATCATCTATTAGACTTTTAAAATAAATTCTAAGATAAATCCATCATATGACCCAGCATTTAATCTCTGAATTGGCTGATATGTGGGGAAATCTTCTGATTTTGTCTTGCCTGCAATGATATATCTTCCGTCTGATTCATCAATGTCATTAATGACATCATAATTCCCACCCTGTATCATGCTTACAGAATTAAGGTCTTTGCCGTCTTCTGATAATACTGCTATAAAACCATCAAAATTATTATTTATTTCGTTTTTTCCCGGATTAATATCCTCATTGTCATATTCATTAAAAGAAAGCAGATTATCTGATTTGCTTTCACCTGCAAGGATAATGTTTCCTTTATTATCAGAACAGATGGCATGAATAAAGTCGTCTTTTTCCTTTCCAAAATATGTGGAAAAGATAACTTCAGATCCGTCTGCATCCAGGCAGGTCAAAAATCCATCTGCATTACCACTTCCGGAATAATTACTTTGAATTGCTTTTTTTACCGGAAAATCTCTTGAATAAGTGTATCCGGCGATATATATCCGGTTATCATCCGAAACAA
>DAOVRB010000250.1 GCA_030628325.1 Methanomicrobiaceae archaeon
GAGGGTGTGGAGGCATGGGGTGCCTACCGTTGTACAGTTGAGCGGAGTACGAATGAGGCACTTATTGTCAGCCTGACGCCCGTATATGAAGAGATTACAGGTCTGCGTCTCCACCCGGTGAACCGCGGGTTTTCCAGTGTTATTGAGGCGACTGTGCATGCCACAAGATATGTCAGGAATAAAGATCCCCGGCTGAGAGAACTGATTGAACATCACGCAGGTCTTGTGAGGAAGTGCGGTGGTGAGAGGGATGTTGAGGCGATTGAATATTTGCTGAAGAGGCTATAAGTGATTTATATACAGGCACGTTTTGTATCTGCGGAGGCTGTTGCACGAATGAGTTTTATTGGCTCATAAGGTCAAACAGTTATACTTCAGTGACAACTAAACACAAAATCTGGGTTATTTTGCAGTCTGATTGCCCTCATTGTCTACAGCAAACTGCTCCTGCAACACTCTCTGGGACAATACTTAAAATGTAAAAAAAAGATTAGCTCAATATTTTTTAAAAAATGATTTTATAAATAAACTATGTGATAATCACATATATTTATCTATTAAAACCTGGCTGCTGCCATCATTAAAGTTTCCTACAACAATAACATGGTCTTCAGCAGTGGTTAGGGACACAGTTGTTATAATAACATTTCCAATAGCGGGAGTCTCATCTGTTCCAGCATCAGCTCCATCTATTTTTACAGTAATATTCTTCAGGCTGCTAAAATCCTGTCCACCCTGCTCTGTAATTTCAAGTCCACCACTGCTATTAATAGATGTAGTTACTGCAACAGTCTTTGTTGACTGAACATTTCCTGCCATACCAAACACAAATGCACCGATCACTGCTGCCAGAATAACAGTGATTGCGACCATGAGGATTACACCAATAACAGGTGAAACTGCCTCTTCTTTTCCTATAGATCTCATGTAATTCACCTTAATGTACAACCTCTGTGATAGAAGGTACACTATACCTCTAATTGATCTGATGGTAGATAAATATTTCTCCACTGAAATTGACTTTGTGCACTTTTGTATGGGTAATTTCAAAAATGCTCTCTGAATCTGAAACTTTTTCAAAGATCAAACATGGTCTGTCAGAAGATTTATGGTCTGACAGAAAACCTGCCACTAAGGGATGGTACAGCATTGAGAAGTGCAGAGGAGATAAAATATTTTGAGCACTTAAATGCCTTTGTAATTTCCATCCGCGTCCTCAGCTCCATTTTTATCTCTATTTCCACCACTGTTTTGCCCTCAGTTTCCTTCCTGATTATCGTCTCAACTGGCATATTCTTTGCAATATTATTTCTCATACCCTTTGCCAGATAACCGGCCATCGCGGCAGCGAAACAGCACCCGGAACCATGCACCTGATAGGGATGCCGCACACCCTCAAGAATGAGGCTGTTTTCATCCGGAAAAACAAGTACATCATATGCCCCCTGGCTTTCTTCAAGATGCCCGCCTTTTACAATGACAGACTCTGCACCGAGTTTGAGTATCTCTCTGCCTGCGGCTTCCATATCTGAAATATTCTCTATTCTGGAAAGACCACTCAGTATTTTTGCTTCTTCCAGATTTGGTGTGACCACTGTTGCACGGGGAATGAGTTCCTCAGTCAGGCAACTGACTGCCGTACTGTCAAGGAGCCTGCTCCCGCTCGTTGAGATCATAACCGGATCGACAACAATAGGTATATTCTCAGGGAGAATGCCTGAAACTGCGTGTATGATCTCTTTATTTGCAAGCATACCGGTTTTAAAAGCCCCGACAGGAAAGTCATCAAGTATCGCTTCTATCTGTGCAACTACCGCTTCAGGCGGCAGTGTCCAGACGCCTCTTACCTCTTTCGGGTTCTGGGCAGTAACTGCAGTGATCGCTGAACACCCCCACACACCAAGGGAAGCAAATGTCTTTAGATCTGCCTGTATACCCGCCCCTCCTCCTGAATCAGACCCTGCGATTGTGCAGGCACATGGTATATTTCTATTCATCTGATCTCCGTCTCTATTCCCATCTCTATCCTCATCTTGATCTCTATTCCCATGCACTTCATCTGATCTCTGTCTTTATCCCCATCTCTATCTCCATCTTGATCTCCATTCTGTTCCTCTTCATATTATTACTATCAGATATCATGCAGAACCCAGTTATAATCTCTATGTACATTTATCCGTTCTTTATCCGTTTATACCACTATCAGGTTTCACAGCCTCATCAAACCTGACCTGACCCGGCACTCACATAGCTGAACTTTTTCTGTTTCTTTAATAGTTAGTGAGTACAAACAATTACCATGGATGTTGAGGAATTCGCCAGGCGCCAGATCGCAGCGGGTACTGATGAAGAAGAAACTGCACGGCGGTTGCAGAAACATATACTGAATATAAAAAAATGCTCTCCTGAATATGCACTATCTTTTGCAGATGCAGTTGTGAAAGAAGTCACAAACACATCAGGGCTTGAAGGTGACTTTTTCTCATTCGTCCCTGCCGGTGTCTCCATGGGTGAATTCGGTGTTGGCTCACGTGGAGCAGGCGACTTTTTTGCCCACCGCCAGTTCCCGAAGATTATCGGCAGTGCCGGGACGGGTCCTGAGGTAGATGTCAGTGTTGCTGAGATGGATGATGCGGGAGCGGTCAGAGGAGACGGAAAGTACATCATCTCAACAGTGGACGGGATGCATTCCCGCTTATCTGATTTCCCTTTCCTCGCGGGATTTCATGTAACACGCGCCACGCTTCGTGATGTGTACGTCATGGGCGCAAAGCCGGTCTCCCTTCTCTCTGACATCCATGTTGCAGATGACGGTGATGTCGCAAAAGTGTTTGACTATACGGCAGGCATTGCAGTTGTCAGTGAAGCGATGGGTATCCCCCTTATTACTGGATCTACTCTTCGCATAGGTGGTGACATGGTGCTTGGCAACCGTATGACCGGTTGTGTGGGTGCTGTAGGGGTTTCTGATCACTTAATAGCGAGAAAAGCAACACAACCCGGGGATGTAATATTAATGACCGAGGGTGCAGGAGGGGGTACAATTGCTACTGCAGCGTTATACTCCGGTTTCCCTAAAGTTGTTGACAAAACAATCAACCTCTTCTTCCTCAAAGCCTGTGAAGCACTGTTGAAAAGTGATGTTCTTACTGAGA
>DAOVRB010000248.1 GCA_030628325.1 Methanomicrobiaceae archaeon
GATAATGCTGTCAGACACGGACAACATGTGACAAAAATGTCTGTGACATTCCATGAGAAAGACGGTGAGGGCATTGTTGTTGTGCAGGACAATGGTGCAGGAATTCCTGCGAATATCAAAAAAGATGTGTTTGAAAAGGGATTTGGAAGCAATACAGGTCTGGGCCTCTTCCTGACAAAGGAAATCCTTGAAATAACAGGGATTTCAATTGAGGAGACTGGTGCTAAGGGTCTGGGTGCAAAGTTTCTGCTACATATACCTGCAGGTGAATGGCAGATATGTAAGGAGTAGTCAGACATCTCTGTTGCTGAAACATTTAAAAAAGTGCTAATTGCCACTTTCATCAAAACTGCGCATGACGCTGAGACGTTATACACGTTTCAGCAAAGATCGCCTGACCGTTATGCACCATGTATCTTTGTTCACATAAGTCCCGGATCAGTTATCAGGATCTTCACTCCAGTCGCAATCAGGATCAGACCACCTGCCACTTCAGCCTTCGAACCTATGAGATGGCCACATCTCCCGCCAAGGTAAAAACCAACAAAGGAGATGGCAAATGTCACAATGCCAATTATCATTGCCGGGATTACGACTGGAAGTTTTAAGAATGCAAAGGAGAACCCCACTGCGAGGGCGTCAATACTTGTAACAATGGCAAGCAGGGTTAATATCTTATATCCTGAGATGTCCACTCTCTCCTGATTATCCTCTTTTAACCCTTCAGCAATCATTTTTATACCGATTGCCGCAAGCAGAAAGAATGCAATCCAGTGACCTGCTACTGCGATGTAATCAAAGACACTAAAACCCGCCACCCAGCCAAAAAGTGGCATAAATGCCTGAAATGCCCCGAAAAATACTGATACCCTAAGGGCGGTTACCAGTCTCTTCTCTTTCGTTGCAATCCCTGCGGAAACTGAAACTGCAAAGGCATCCATCGCAAGACCGATGGCAATAAGAAGTATGGTAAGAAAGAACATCTGAATAGTATTAATTGGATTTTTACAGGTAAAAATTAGTATTCTGCAGCAGGGTTTTATTTATAGAGAGTCTGCGAAATTATTCTCATGACTCAGATTCTGGATTTTTCTGCCTGATTCCTAGTAAATCATTCCAGATGATATAAATGAGGTATTGTTGGTAGATGAAAAATAGAAATATACATATACTTCAATCACAATGTGATATATTAGGCACACCATGATAGGAGAAACAGCACTGGTTAGACAGGCGCATATACATATACTCCAATCACCATGTGAAATATCAGACACACCATGATGCTGCATAGCATCAGATAGAGAGATAACCATAGAACGCAGGTTTTGGGCCAGCTCACGCTGTAGCCTGTTTCCTGTTGCAGAAACCACTGGAATTACAGAGATTAAAATTACAAAAAACCAGGAACTATGTCAGGGTCACAGGGTCTGAAATTGCTGTTTCGCCGTGGGCATCCTGGCATAGCGGAGGATAAATGCAGAAAAAATCAGGACTATATTTGAAATTCAGGCGAATAACTCTACTTATTATCTGTTTTTTTCTGATTTTTTCACTTGTCGCACCCGTAGCCTGTGCCAGAGACGACAAATCCTCAGTCCTCCTTTTACTTACATATAATCAGGGGTTATCAATTGATGAAGAACCTCTGCCTGAGGATAGTATTGTAATTAACAAGCCTGTTTCATTGGTTGAAGTCCCGGTATGGATTGCCAATATTGTAATTGCTTTCGGTTCAGGACTTCTGATAGGGATAATTGTACTTGTGTACTCAAACCAGCAGCTCAGGCAGACAAAGAAACAATTAAGGCAGAGTGAAGATCGGCTTTCAAAGGCCATCACTGCAACAAATGACGGCCTGTGGGACTGGAACATCAGGACAGGAGTTGCATATTTCAGCCCGGCCTACAACAGAATGCTCGGTTACGAACCTGACGAAATCCCCGGCAGATTTGACTCATGGGTCTCTATGATTCATACTGATGACCGGGAGAGGGTGGTCAGAGATCTGAATCAATATCTGACCAGTGGCAAAACTGGTTATAATATCGGGTACAGGGTGATTTCCAAAACAGGGGATGAACTATTTGTACACGCCCGTGGTGAGGTTGTCGAATGGATTGACGGCGAACCCGCAAGAATAATTGGCACTAAACAGGATGTAACTGAGATGCGTCGTTCACAAAATGCACTGGAAAAGTCCGAAAATTCTCTGCGTGAGGCAAACAGAAAACAGAACATTCTTTTGAGTATTACCGGGCACGATATCCTGAACCAGATTACAGGCATTACCGGATATTGTGAACTCCTGAGGGAGAATGCCACATCTAATCCTGTTGCTTTAGAATATTTCAACAGGGTTGAGAGGATGTCGCAGAATATTCAGCAACAGATCCAGTTCGCGAAGGATTATCACAAAATTGGTGTGAATAAACCCGTCTGGCAGAACTTAGAAACTGTGATCATGCGTGCAGTTAAGTCCATGTCATCTGCTGAGATGAAATTTAATGTCTCCATAAATTCGGTTGAAGTATTTGCTGACTCTATGCTGGAAAAAGTCTTTTTCAACCTGATTGACAACTCTCTCCGGCACAGTGGAGGAGCTACGGAGTTTCATTTTTCCTTCTATAAAGAAGGAGATAATATAATAATTATAGCAGCTGACAATGGCAGAGGAGTGCCTGAAGAAAAAAAAGATACTATATTTAAACGTGGATTTGGAGCAAACTCAGGATATGGACTGTTTCTTATAAGGGAAATTCTTGCAATTACAGGGATGGATATCAGAGAGACCGGGGTTTATGGTGAAGGTGTCAGGTTTGAGATAACTGTTCTACCTGAAACCTGGCGTTATTCTTAGAAACATCCTTTTCAAAATAAGAAGAAAAAGGATAAAAATGACTGCCTGACGCTGAGACGTCATACACGTTTTCTGAAAAGAACAGGTATAACACGATAGTGGTGTACAGCGGGGAAGAATGCCCAGAACTGTTAAATAGAAAAAACCAGTCATTCCGGAAAATCCGGTTTTTTGACTAGTGTCACGTCACGCATGATCTGTCGCAATAGTTATATATTTATAATTCCATAATCAACCTAAGGGATTGATTATGAAAAAATACATTGTGACACTTTCCAAAGATGAACGTGAAGACCTGGTTGCACTTACCTCCAA
>DAOVRB010000325.1 GCA_030628325.1 Methanomicrobiaceae archaeon
AGACCCGTTAACCATGACTTCAGGACAGCGTGGTCTCGCATTATACTGCGATGACATGGAAAAACCATATGCACCGACATCTAAAACAGCTATCAGGTCACCCTCCACAACTTCCGGAAGCTCTCTGTCATGGGCAAGAATGTCTCCGGTCTCACAGATAGGCCCCGTAATGGTATAGTCAGCAACGGGTTCTTTATCTGCCTTGTTTGCCACAACAACCTCATGGTATGAGTCATACATTGTCGGTCTTACGAGAAGATTGAAACCTGCATCAACATTTACAAATTTCTTGTGTGTGCTCTTGACAGAGTTCACACGTGTCAGGAGAACAGTAGTGTCACCAAGCAGGTTCCGTCCGGGTTCAACCCAGAGCACAGGTTTTATGCCGCACCTCTCAATGCCCTCAAGGAATACCGGCATTACTGCATCCGCATATTCCTCAGGAGTCGGGGCGACATCTGTCGACCTGTGGTAAGGTATGCCAAGTCCACCACCGATATCAAGGAATTTCAGGTCAACTCCGATATCAGTAACTTCCTTTGCAACCTCAATCATAACCTCAGCGGCCTTTGCAAACGGTGCCACCTCAAGGATCTGGGAACCGATGTGACAGTGCATACCGACCGGACTGATATTGCTGCACTCAAGGGCCTGGCGATATGCCTCAGTTATCTGCCCGGCAGGAATTCCGAATTTGCTTGTGGCAAGACCCGTTGCAATCTTTGGGTGCGTTGGTACATCTATTGCCGGGTTAACGCGAAAAGATATCTCAACCTCTCTGCCTGCTTTCTTTGCAACTTCATTCAGTTGATAAAGTTCATTAAATGAGTCAACTGAGACCTTCACTCCTTTTTCAACAGCGAGTTTTAAATCTTCTCTTGTCTTTGAACTACCATTAAAAAGCAGGAATTCAGGCTTCATGCCTGCAAGAAGCGCAAGGTGCAGTTCACCGGATGAGAAGACATCGGCACCTGCTCCTTCTCTGGCAAGTATCTTAAATATGGCAAGATTACCATTTGCTTTTGCGGCATAAAGCATCTGGACATCGGGGTAATATTTCTTTAGTGCTGCATTGTAGCGGACAAAATTGTCCCTGATGCGCTCCTCGTCACTCACATAAAGCGGTGTGCCATACTTCTCAGCCAGCACGTTGCTGTCATGCCTGCCTATATACAGGTGGCCATTCTGAATTGTAAGATGTTCAGGAAGTTTCAAAGTCAAGCCCCCTCATGCGCTCAAGTGCTTCTTTTATTCGTTCAATAGAACGGGTAATGGCAAATCTGACATAACCTTCTCCGTTTTCACCGAAACCAACACCCGGAGTAACAACAATACCCGCCTCATTGAGCATTTTTGCGGCGAACTTCATTGAATCATCCACTTTCAGCCAGACATAGAATGTTGCCTTTGGTGCGGTTATTTCAAAACCAAGTTCACGGAGACCGTTAACAAGGACATCGCGCCTTTCCTGATAAATCCGGCATGCATCATCCACACAGTCCTGCGGACCCGTCAGTGCAACAATAGAGGCTCTCTGGATTGCATCAAATGCACCTGAATCCACGTTGGTCTTTACTCTTCCAAGACCTGCAATAACATCAGCATTACCACATGCCATACCAATACGCCAGCCGGTCATATTGTATGTCTTTGAAAGAGAGTGCATTTCAATACCGACATCCATCGCACCGTCAACTTCAAGGAAGGAGAGCGGCTTATATCCGTCAAAACATACCTCAGAGTAGGCATTATCATGCACAACCACAATTTCATTGTCACGTGCGAAATCAACAACTTCCTCAAAGAATTCCCTCGGCGCCACTGCGCCTGTGGGATTGTTCGGATAACCAAGGAACATAAGTTTTGCTTTTTTCGCAACATCTGACGGGATATCATCAAAAACCGGCAGAAAGCCATTTTCCTCGCGAAGAGGCATATTGTATAATTCCCCTTCGGCAAACAATGTGGAAGTCTTATACACAGGGTAACCGGGATCAGTGGCCAGCACAATATCACCCGGGTTAACAAAAGCCTCAGGCACATGTGCAATTCCCTCTTTTGACCCGATAAGTGCAAGCACTTCAGTAACCGGATCAAGGTCAACATTGAACCGCTTCTTATACCACACAGCCACTGCCTTACGGTAATCAAGCATACCTGTATAATCAGGATAATGATGAGTCGCAGGGTCACGTGCTGCTTCACACAATGCATCCACAATATATTCGGGTGTAGGCAGATCGGGGTCACCTACACCAAGATCAATTACATCGACACCCTCCGCTCTCTTTTCAGCCTTCATTGCATCAATACGGGCAAAAAGATAAGGTGGAAGATGGTCCAGACGTTTGGCGTACATCATTCAAAATTATTGGACTGAACACCATTTAATAACTCACCTATATTACAATTTCAATACCTCAGTACCCGGATCCATATATAGTCGAAAACCAAACTTTTAGTAAAAAGTCTGGTTTTCTTCATTATAGTTCCGAACGTATTCCCATAA
>DAOVRB010000103.1 GCA_030628325.1 Methanomicrobiaceae archaeon
AGGCTTTATCCGACATTAGAGGATTGACAGAACACTAGCTACAGTGAATGATTCCACAAGGCCAAAAGATTCTGAACTCGCGCTGACTGGTGTAGAATTGTCTGAAGTATGATACTGGTAGGGGCCAGGCGATTTCATCAGCCCTTCTTCATTATCTGAATTTATCATTTTAGGATGCATATCCGAGACCTCCTTTATTCCTCTTCGGTTATTTTCCAGTTATGTAATATGGGTAATACGTTTATATTTATGTTCAGATCAGGCATCCGAACTGCACTGATGAAGCGAACTATTCGGTATTTGCTTCTAATGCGTGTAATCTCAACAGTTGTCTGGAACATCTTGTATTCGATAGGGAGGAGAGGGATAAAACTTTCACCTGCTGAATATATTGCTGACAGATTTGGCTTACCAATTACGGGGAGGGAAATTTGCAGGCTTTGGAATGTACGAAAAAAATATATAAAACCATCAATCCCTCTCCCCATTCTTATCCAGCCCCGCAAGCTCCAGTGCATACTTCCGGGCTGTAAAACAGGCAGATTCAAGCCGTTCGGAGAGATTTTTTCCGCCAAGTTTAAACGGAGATTCGCCAAGCTGCCTTAGAGCAGAGACAGAATCATCATTAAAATTAAATTCAAACGAATCGAGATCTGATCCCGCCTTCCAGAAATTCCGGATATATTCTTCCTGTGACTGAGTCTCTGAATCCGTCTTTTCAGAACCGGGCACTTTAACTGTATTCTCAGCGGCGTTCTCAGCAGGTTCACCTGTAACTGAAGCTCTGCCCCGTCTTTTCCTCAGTTCTTCAAGCACTTCTTCACGTTCCATGCCACGAAGGCCAAAGAGCAGAAAGGGATTATCGTCAAACCATTCTGCAAGGATATAATAGACCGCAGCAATATGCTTACACGGATTTTCCCAGTCCGGACAGGAGCAGTGTGTGATAATATCCTTACGGGATTCTGGAAAAAGTGAGAGACCCGCAGACTTAAACACACCTTCAAGTTCATCCGGCATATCTCCTGACAGAAGTCTGGCTGCAATGATCGCCTGCCCTGCCATCCCGTCAATCACCGATTCCCACTCTTCTGAACTATAATGCCTAAAAGCGATGCTCACAGTATAGGGGCGTGATCTCGAACCTCTTACTTCTGCCACCACAACGCCGGGGTAATATTCAATCAGACTCACTTTCCCGGTTCTGGCATAACTTTTACCACGGGAAAGCCGGGATGAAACACTGATCCGTTCAAGTGCCCGGATAAATTCCTTTGACCACCAGGTTTCACCAACTGCACCACGCCTGCTCTTCAGAACCGGGTTTTCTTTCCCGTAAACAGCTTTTGGGTGGTCCGGATTATTATTTTTTGCAGCCATTAATACTCTCCAAACGCATCATCACTCAAAGAGACGAGTTCCCTCAGTTTATCGGTAGAAAGGCCGGTGAACCAGTCCTCGCCCGAACCGACAATCTGCTCGGCAAGCTTTCTTTTTTCTTCAAGCATAATGTCAATCTGCTCCTCAAGTGTACCTGCGGAGATCATAAGATGAACCTGCACGTTCCTTGTCTGCCCAATCCTGTATGCCCGGTCGGTTGCCTGATCCTCAACCGCCGGATTCCACCACCGATCCACATGAAAAACATGATTTGCAGATGTCAGGTTCAGACCCACACCCCCGGCTTTCAGAGAAATGACAAATATACGCGGCCCGTTCTCAGACTGGAACAATTCAACTATTTCATCGCGTTTCTTTCGCCGGGTTTTCCCGTGCAGAAGAAGGACTTCCTCTGAAAACCGATCCTGCAATAAAGCCTGGAGCTGCACGGCAAACGTGGCATACTGTGTAAACACAATTGCCCGGTCCCCGTTTTCGATAACCTCATCCATCATCTCAAACAGGCGCACCAGTTTACCTGATCTCCGGGGATCAACACTCCCGTCGGCCGTGAGAAGAACCGGGTGATTGCAGATCTGCTTCAGCTTTGTAAGGGTGGATAATATAATCCCCCTTCTCTGAATACCCTCGCTCTCTTCAACCGCCCTGAGCATCTCATCAACTGTTGCCTGATATAGTGTCGCCTGTTCTTTAGTCAGTGTGACAAAAACCTTCTGCTCAATCTTGTCAGGCAGATCTTTTATGACAGAGCGATCGCTTTTAAGTCTCCGCATGACAAACGGACCGACCATCGTTCGCAGCTGAAGGGCCTTTTCGCTATCATGGTAACGCTCTACAGGGACTGCAAATTCCTTATAAAACCGGTTATTCGAACCGAGATAACCCCTGTTCAGGAAATCCATGATTGACCACAGTTCTGTAAGCCTGTTCTCAACCGGTGTGCCTGTCAGTGCAATTCTTCTTGCGGCTTTGATCTTTCGAATGGCAAGAGACTGTTTTGTCAGGTGGTTTTTGATATTCTGTGCCTCGTCAAGAAGAATACATGCCCAGCTGACCTGACTGATACTATCTAAATCCCGATGAGAGAGATTGTATGTCGTAATGATCACATCATGTCCGGCCACCATCTCTGAAAACTGTTCATCAGTGAAGCGATCGGTGCCGTGGTGGATATGGACGGAAACTTCCGGTGCGAATCGGGCAAATTCGCGTTTCCAGTTTCCTATTATAGACATCGGACAGATAAGAAGGACCGGGGTTGCAGGGATTTTTGAATATTCCATCTCTGAAAGGAGGTATGCGATAAACTGCGGAGTTTTGCCAAGCCCCATATCGTCTGCAAGGCATGCCCCCATGCCGTGTTGTGTGAGAAAAGAGAGCCATGATACACCCCGCCGCTGATAAGGCCGGAGTTTTCCATTGAATGTTTTAGGTATAGTGACTGGTTTTGCTTTCTTTTCTCCCCGGATATTTGCAAGCATCTCGCCCACCAGTCCGCCCGGAGATGAGATTTCGATCTCAAAATCCTTTTCATAGAGACGGGAGGTTTCAAGTTTTAACAGATCGACCGTTTCAATTCTGCCTCCACTGTATTTTTTCTCAAATGCACGCAGGGTCCGCCTGATCTCTTCGGAATCGAAAGCAACCCACTTTCCTTTCACATTAACGAGTGATCTCTTAAGATCGGCAAGCTGCATGAACTCCTCAGGAGAGAACGTCTCTTCACCAATTGCGATTGTATAATCGAATTGCAGCAGGTTTTCAAAAGAGAAGTATCCCGGACTTTCTTTTGTTTCAGAGGGTTTCAGTTCGATTTTCAGGACAGGACGGACCTTTTTCTCATTCCACCATGGCGGGAGAAGGACGATAAACCCTGACTGCTGTAGCACCGGGGCTGCTTCGCTCAGGAACTGATAGACTTTGTCCTGTTCAATCTCAAGCGATGTTGGGCATGCGGTTTTGAGGCCTTCTGAAAGGGGAGGGTATATTCTTACGGCACGCCCCATATCGGCTAAGAATTCCTCTTCAGGGTGATCAAATCTGTTCATCAGGTATGCATGCTGTTTTGTCTTTTTCCCCCATATTTCCTGTGCAGGAATCAGGAGAGAAGGGTCGTCACGTCCCTGAAGGTGGAATGTTATCTGCCATTTTTTATTTTCACTGTCCTCATCCGGCTCTTCGAGGCGGAAACAGGTTTTAAATTCCCCTATACTGATCTCTTCTGAACCACCCAAAAGCCACTGGTCCATTTTTACAGTGAATTTATCTGAAAAAACAGATGGTTCCTCTTTAGAGAACGCCGAATCAGAGCCGGTTAATTTCAGGAAAAAGTCCAGTTCTTCGGCTTCGGATTTCCGGGTTTTTTTGGTTATTTTAAACGGGACCGGCATTTCAGAGAACGCATCTGCAATCAGCCGGGATGTCATGCCCGATACAAAACGCTCCTGAATTTCATGAGACGCAAATTTGTTTCCGGGCCCTGAGTTTTTGTTATAGCCGTTTGCGCAGGATTTGCATACATTTGGCATGGAACCGGCCAGGGATTCGGATCTTTTCTGGTCGTCATCGCTGATGAAAGGCTTCCATATTACCCTTTTATCTGCTTCTGTACCTGAAAATCCGGGAATGAGACTTTCGTGTGCGACAAGTTCGATGGAAAATCCAATTGCAAAAAGCCAGTACCTGAGTGAATCGCCAACCCTTACACCCGAAGAAAAGAGCTCAAAGAGATGGGTGTAAAGTGTGGCAAGTGAGGAGAGATCACATGATATTGTATTGTATTCCCATGGCAGGAGATGTTTGGGTTCTTTATGGACTCCAAAGGCTCTCATTGAGGAGAGATATGAGGGCACAGGCTTTGTGGATTCTGAAGGAAAAAGTGCTGCCCGCACGTCTTTTTTCCACTCGGTTTCACAGCTGCCTGCAATTCCGTTGAGAAGATCTATCAGTTCTTCGGCCGGAACCGAATTAGGATGCGGATATATACGGGGGGTTTTCGGTTTTCTGCCCCGTTTTTTTGGAACTCCTTCTGAATGGTTATCTGATTCACCAAAAAAGAAGAAACTGTCCGGAGTGTCGGGGTCATAAAAACCATGTATTAATACAGTTTTCATTCTGGATTTCTCACCGTTTAATTGAACTCATTATAAAATCTGTGTCTGGGAAATATTAGAGTTGTCTTTTTACATGCTGATGGTGCGATTGATAATTGCCACTTTTATGTTGAAATTCACAATCAGGGACCGGATCATCACCTTCCTCCAGAAGGGGACCATCCCGTGGCACCAGATCTGGCAGAGCCTCACACCCTGCAATGTGCTGACCAGTTAATCCTGTAGGTAGAAAGGGTGCAACTGAATGATAACGTCAGATGTGCAGTGCCGGTCCTCTGCATAAACATCTTCCAGAGTGGCACAAGCCACCACAAAACCGGATAAACTATTTTAGGCTATATGTCAATTTCAAACTAATGATGGATGGTACTGTATTAATAGTGGACGATGAACCCGATCTTCTGGAACTAACAAAGATATATCTCAAAAAGACCGGCGATTTTACTGTTGATACTGCTGAATCCGCACGCGAAGCCCTGGAAAAAATGCAGACCATCACTTATGACGCCATCGTCTCCGATTACGAGATGCCGGAGATGAACGGTATTGAGTTTTTAAAGACTGTCCGTGGCAGCGGTTCGGATATGCCGTTCATCATCTTCACCGGGAAGGGCAGGGAGGATGTAGTCATTGAGGCGATAAACGAGGGGGCTAATTTCTATATTCAGAAAGGCGGACAGCCAAAGGCGCAGTTCGCTGAGCTGTCACACAAGATCAGGCAGGCTACATCACATAAGCAGGCACAAGAGGCACTTTCTGCTTCCGAACAGTTTCAGAGAGCCGTCCTGTCGTCTTCTCCAAT
>DAOVRB010000112.1 GCA_030628325.1 Methanomicrobiaceae archaeon
TCAGTAGAGTTCTCATGAACATTGTGTCATCAACAACAAGAATCCTTCCCATTTATAATCATATTTCTTTTTTTTACAAAGGTGATAAAGATTGTTAATAGAAAAATTCTCATAACCCCCTCATTTCCGGTAGTACTTATACCCACCCACAGATCCCTAATCAATGAGTACCTTCAGCAATTTTGCATTTCACCGAGAATACCAGGACATTACTGAACCTGGAGAACAGTTGGGAGAAGTTGAGAAGTGAGTTGACTGAGAATCATTCCGTCCACTTCTCAGGGAACTGTATACTAACAAGAAAGAAAAAGGTGATCACCCCAACTTTGACGAAATTCTCATGATCAAAATTCTTGTTCTACAGCAGTGGTACGGACTATCTGATCCCGAACCTGAAATGAAAGGTCAATGACCGGATAGCTTCCAATGAGAGTTCTAAATTTCTATCCTACAACATTTTCCTGATAAGATCCTGAGCAGGTCAACAATCTGGCTGTTTCGGGAACGACTTGCAAAGACGGGTAATGATGTTGACCTGAAATTCTGCGAAAGTGCGCGTGTCTGAGTACTTTCAAGAGTGTGTGGCGGCGATAATCCGGTTGGTGATAATTACTCTCCTGCCAAATCAGCACTGGATAGACAGGCTCTCAATGCCCAGATTCCAACGTGGTTACTTGTATCTCTGTCTAAGTGCGGGGGCCATCAGACCAGGAGCAAGTTCATCCACTTTATCAAGGTTAAGGAACTCACCGTATATCCGGCGAATGTTCTGGTCAACTGCAACAAGAGTCTCATTGTCAGATATACATTTTACAAACCCTCTCAAATATATCTCCACTTGTCTCACTAATTAATTAGAGAGATATCCGATATACCCCCTGCATAGCTTTTTGTAACCATTCTCTATAATGTTGACACTGAAAACAGATTGTATCTGCGTACTAATATCACAATTCTTAAATCAGACAAAGACCTTTATTTATTGTATTTCTGGGGTCGTGGCCTAGTCTGGCATGGCGACGGGCTCCAACGGTCTTTGCGTGTGATGAACAATGGGTCTACTGATTTGATGATGATCCGTTGGAGCACTGACGCATCAGTCACTGCTCTGCGCATTTCGGAGAGACCCGTCGATCGTGAGTTCAAATCTCACCGACCCCACTTTTTAGACATCTTTTAATTAAGAGTATAACCCATATTTAGGTTAACAAAGGAGACATAAATGTATTTAATAGGTGAATCACTCGAAGGAGAAGGCGCAGAACTTGCGCATATCGATCTTATGATTGGCGATAAAAACGGTCCGGTCGGTATGGCTTTTGCAAATGCAGCATCTCAGCTTTCAGCAGGACACACACCACTTCTTGCTGTTGTACGTCCCAACCTGCTCACAAAACCTGCGACACTCATCATACCAAAAGTCACACTCAAAAAAGAGTCTCAGGTAAATGCTATCTTTGGCGCAGTCCAGGCTGCTGTAGCTAAAGCCGTTGCAGACTCCCTTGAAGAAGGTGTTTTTGGTAATGTGGATATAGAAGATATTGTCATACTTGCAAGCGCTTTTCTGCACCCGGATGCAACAGATTACAACAGGATTTACCGGTATAATTACGGAGCTACAAAACAGGCAATAGAACGCGCATTTAACAAATTCCCGGATAAGAAGACACTTCTGCACGAAAAAGACCGTGCATCCCACGCAGTTATGGGATTCAAGGTGCAGCGCCTCTGGAACCCTCCATACCTCCAGGTTGCCATGGATCTTGTTGACATGCAAAGTGTTGAACGGGTCTTAACAGAAGTGCCAAAGAACGACCATGTACTTATTGAAGCAGGAACACCGCTCATCAAACAGTTCGGTCTGAATGTAATTGGTGAGATCAGAAAAATCCGCCCGGACGCATTCATCATTGCAGACTTAAAAACACTTGACACAGGAAACCTTGAGGCCAGAATGGCAGCAAACGCATCTGCAGACGCTGTGGTAGTCTCAGGTCTTGCACCAGTAAGTACCATTGAAAAATTTGTCAGGGAAGCCAGAAAGACCGGTATCTATTCTGTAATTGACATGCTCAATGTCGAAAAACCTGCTGAACTCATCAAAGGGCTTGCAAAAGTAGGGGCAGTCCCTGATATTGTAGAGATGCACCGTGCCATTGATGCTGAAGGCAGTGACTATAACTGGGGCGAAATCCCGGCAATTAAAAAAGCTGGTGGCAGTAAACTCCTTGTCGCAACAGCAGGCGGCATTCGCCAGCATGTTGTCAAAGAAGCGCTAAAACAGGGTGCTGACATCCTTGTTGTCGGACGTGCAATCACTGCAAGCAAAAATATCAAAAACGCGGCAGAAGGATTCCTTGAAGAACTCAACAGTGAAGAGATTGACCAGTTCAGAATCATGACTGATTTTTAATCAGTCACCACAGTTTCACTTACGTTGCGCAGCAAAATCACAGAAATGATCTATAAATGAGCAGGTCCAGCCAGATCTGCACTGGATGAACAGGCTCCTGATCTCAAAAAAAATCAAACTTATTTTATTCCAGACTATTCTAAAAGAGATATTGCAAAAGGTAATACCATGACCTCTGATAATTTTCATATTCGCACCATGCGCCCGTCCGAAGTTAATATCGCAATTGAGTGGGCACGACTTGAAGGATGGAATCCCGGAATTTATGACGGAGAATGCCATTATGCCGTTGATCCCGATGGATGGTTCATCGGTGAGGTGGATGACGAACCTGTTGCAACTGCCGTATTCACCAACTATGACAGTAGATTTTCTTTTGCCGGATTTTTCATCGTCAGACCAGGATGCCGTCATCAGACATACGGACAACAGACCTGGAATGCAGGACTCGCTCATACAGAAGGCCGGAACCTCGGAGGAGATGGTGTGTATGAGATGCTGGACAAATACCAGAAGATATCAGGATTCAACTTTGCCTACAGAAATATCCGCTGGGAGGGTGTTGCAGACGGAAAAGAACAGGAAGAACTGGTTCCGGTTGGCAGCTTCCCGTTTGAAGAAATTCTGGCCTATGACACAGACCACTTCCCGGTTTCCAGGCGGAAATTTCTGGAGAAATGGATCTCTCAGCCGGAAAGCACAGCCCTTACATTTCCCGGCAAAGACAATACTATTCAGGGCTACGGTATGATCCGCAGGTGTTTCACCGGGCATAAAATCGGACCTATATTTGCCGACACGCCGGAGATTGCAGAAAAGATATTCCAGGGTTTAACTGCATCAATTCCGGGCGAACCTGTCTTCTTCGACACACCCGAACCAAATACCGATGCCGTTGCCATCGCCCGCAGGCATAACATGACAGAAATCTTCGGAACAGCACGCATGTATACAGGAGATATCCCTGATCTGCCAATAAACAATATATTCGGTGTCACAACATTCGAACTGGGATAATGCCAGAATCGCCTGTTATATTATGAGAAACAGGCAATACAAATTTGCTATAAAGGTTAAAATTCCAAATTGACTTTATCACTTTTTGTGTGAGGCTAACGCCTCATGTGCGTTTAGCATGAAAGTAGGCAATTGCCACTTTCATCAAAACTGCGCCTGACGCTGAGACGTTATACACATTTTTCAGGTAACCTGTAATAGGAGATTTTTACTACTGCCAGTTTGTTGTCTTGATTACAACAAATGGTTTATCCATTCTCCAATAAAACAATATATACAATATAATTACAGGAGTCGTTCTGTGAAATCACCATACCAGCTACTTGCAAATATAATTACGAAGAGACCTGCTTTAATTGCAGGTCTGGTTGCATGTGTCTTCTTTATTTCACTATATGGAATGACATTGACAACAATGGAAACAGGCACCGATACATATGTTGATAAAAATAGTGCGCAGGGGATTCTGTTAGACAGTTACACTGAAACATTCAAGTCCGATGTCATAATGGTAATCTATGAGGCAGATAATATCCTTGACATTGATGTAATTAATTACATCGACCAGATGCAGGGTGAGTTTGCCCGACAAAATGGCGTTAAAGGGACAACCAGTGTAATTGATCTGTTAAAACAGTTAAACGGCGGCGCACTTCCTGCTTCCAAGGCCGACATTGAACGTTTAAAAGAGAAGATACCACCTGAAACTCTTGAGAAATATCTCCCATCCAATATGATGACAATCGGGATTATCTCTATGGATACAGGTATGGCAATGGATGCCGAGCATACTCTCCTTAATAATCTACAGACAAATATTGATTTGTCTAACAAACCAGCGGGCATTTACGTGACACTATCTGGAGAACCTGCATTTCAGAAAGAAATGGGAGAGGAAATTGGCCAGTCCACAGGAATTTTGATTCTCAGTGCAATGCTTTTAATGATTCTTGCTGTAGGACTCCTCTTTTCTCATGTCAGTCACCGGTTCCTTCCTGTAGGGGTGGTTTTCACCGGCCTTATAATGACATTTGGTATCATGGGCCTTACCGGAATTTCATTGAGTATGGTTGTAATTGCTGCATTTCCTGTCCTGATTGGTATAGGAATAGATTATGCCATACAATTCCATGCCAGATTTGACGATGAGATGAAGATGGGACTTTCGGTAAATGAGGCAGTAAAAATTACTATTCAGAATTCAGGCCCTTCAATATTACATGCAATGATAGCAACGTCTCTTGGTTTTATTGCCATGTGGATATCACCCCTCCCAATGGTAGTTGATTTTGGCCTGACATGCCTTATTGGCGTTGTGTGCTGCTACATTGCTGCATTGCTTATTATCCCTACATTTGGTATTCTGATAAAATACAAGCCAAAGGAATCCATTGAGGAAACTGCAAAGAGCAGGATGAAGACTTATGACATCTTTCTGGGAAAAGTTGCCCTTAAAATGGCAAAAAATCCTGTAATTGTCTTAGTTATTCTGGGCATGGTAGCAGTTGTGGGAATACAAATGGATGGTTTGGTACCAATAAGTTCTGATGAAGAAACATTTGTTCCACCTGATATGCCTGCAATAATCAGCCTGCATAAAGTTAAGAGTACAATGGGTTCAACCGATACCCTGACTGTATATGTCAGGGGTGACGGGGTTATTAA
>DAOVRB010000307.1 GCA_030628325.1 Methanomicrobiaceae archaeon
CACAGTTCTGCTTGTCGCAGCATTCCTTATGGTTATTTCATACTTCTATTACCTTGGAACACCAATTGATCCGTTTGTTTCAGGCCTGAATGCAGCACTTTACATATGGGTTGTCATAGCGACAACAAAACTCGCACGTGAGGGTGATCTGTTTAATATTAAATATCTGAATATTTTCAGGAATTCAAATGTCGGGATGATTATCTGTAACATTAAAAACCAGACAATTGTTGATGCAAACAATAAAATGGCAGAGATTATCGGATATACACAGAAAGACCTCCTGAAATTATCACTCAAAGATATTTTTGAGGATGAAAAAGATTATCAGATTTGTGCGGCTGAGATTACACAAAATAATTACATACATGAAAGGAAATGCCGGCTGCGTACAAAATCAGGAGAGAATAAACTAATCATTTTTTCATGCAAAAGAAACAGGCTGCATGGTCAGGTTGAATGCACAATAACTGATATTACACAGAGAGAAATAGAACAGGAAGAACTCCTGGCAACCACCGAACGCCTTCACAATTTTATTACTTCATCCCATGATCTGATTATCATGATCCTGCCGGACGGTGAGATAAAGAGATTTTATTGGGCAAAAGCAGAAGCATACAACATAATACCAGAAGATATTGTTGGCAGAAATATCTCTGATTTTGTCAGAAATGAATTCAGCGAAGATGTAATTGATCAGATAACTGACATACCGGATAACAAAATTTCCAGAAAAATGGATTTGTCACTAAACATAGAGCAGTGCAACAGGCATTTTTCAACACTCATTGGACAGGTTCATGATCAGAACAGAAAAATCATCGGCTATATTATAACGATGAGAGACAAAACTGAAGATATTGACCTCACATTTTCACAGGCAGAAGATAATGTCAATTATATCAGGTGGAGAAATTTTATCAACACAGTTGCACATGAACTGCGTACACCTCTCCAGCCATTACTTGGCTACCTCCATCTGATCCTTGATGACAAAAATTCCGATATCGATCCAAAAATTATACAAATGCTGAATGTGTGCCTTGAAAATGTTGAAAAACAGAGGGAAATTGTTGAAAAAATGTTTGAACAGAGCATAATGGATAATTACAGGATATACTTAAACATTTCAGAAATCAACCTGGTTAAATTAATAGATACAACCATAAATATTGGAAAATACCACCAAAAAGCTCCAATTAACATTGATATTCCAGAAGATATTGTCGTGAACGCAGACAGGGATCGTCTCTACCAGGTAATTGACGGTATTATTTCAAATGCAATCCAGTATAACAAACCACCAAAAAATGTCAGAATAACATATAATGATGACAATAACAATCATTACATCCACATCATAGACAACGGAATTGGAATTGATAAGCGTTCAATTGATGCAATTTTTAAGCCATACTATATCACCAATGCTGAATGCCTGAGCAGGGAATATGGCCGCATCGGGATGGGTCTGTCTATTGCACAGGGATACATGAAGGCACAGGGCGGAAAGATTACAGTTAAAAGTGTACCCGGCAAAGGCAGCACCTTTACCATACAACTGCCAAAGAAGCTGAATGCATCCCTGAAGCAATCAGGATTCTCAACACAGATGATACTATGCAACTAACACTCAGTTGGATCATCTGAATCTTTTTATTCTTCTCATTGTCAAGACTGTTGCATGAACTGTTTGCTGCAGACAATGGTGACCATTTTTATCATTGCTACCCTTATTGCCATATTTATGTCAGATATATCTCAAAGGTACCTGATGAATAATGAAATATTTTTAGAATATTAGAACTTTGAAATTGTCGTAAGGTCAGAATCGCACTGATTTTTACTGTAAACTATATCTGTTCAGATCTCCATATTTCAGGTAATGACAGATTACAATACCATTGAGATCCAGCCTGACCGGCCATTCAGTCTGAACAAAACACTTGAATGTGGCCAGGCGTTTCGGTGGAATTATACTGATGACTGGTGGTATGGTGTTGTAAGGGATCGTGTAATAAAAATACGACAGGAGAAACAGATCCTTGAATTTGAACTGGTTGACAACTCATTTGTAAGTGATTACTTTCAACTTGATTTTGATCTGAGTCGCGTTGTTTCTACAATAAATCATGACCCGCATATTGATCATGCAATTCAGATGAATAACGGCCTGAGGATTGTCAGACAGGATCCCTGGGAATGCCTGCTTGCACAGTTATGCGTGACAAAATACAGGAAGAAAGAACCAAATGACCGGCTCAGCCGCATAGCCAGCAGGTTGGGGAAAAGGATATCATTTGAAGGCAGAGCGTTTTTCACACTCCCAACACAGGAAATGATAGTTGAATCAGGACTCCCTGTGCTAAAAGAGTGTAATCTCGGCTACCATGCGAATAACATACTGGCTGCAGCAGAAATCATTCAGACTAAAACAGACTGGGAGAGAGAAATTTCCGATCTTCCATACACTGAAGCGCACAGGGAACTTGAAAAAATTAAAGGCATTAAATCAAGTGTGGCTGACTGGATACTTCTCTTTGGGTTTCATAAATACGAAGCGTTCCCTGTAGATGCACATATCAGGGCTAAATTCAGGGAACTA
>DAOVRB010000118.1 GCA_030628325.1 Methanomicrobiaceae archaeon
ATTAATCAGGTCGATGGACTTTTTCATAATATATTGTTGTCTCTTTTGAATATTAAATACTATGAAATATTACCTGCAGTAATATCAATTATTATTACCTCTGTGAAAGATCATATAGTATGCATATTGATCGGTTCATCGGGAAAATGGAGGAGATTGCCCCGCCGGAACTTGCCGAAGATTTTGATGAGAACAGAATCGGGCTGATTGTGGAAGGAGTGGAAGACGTCAATAAAATATACTGTGCACTGGATGTAACTCCTTATGTTGTTGAGAGATGTATTGAGAGTGGTGTGGATGTCCTTGTAGTACACCACACGCCCATATGGAAACCAATTAATAGTTTGCGCGGCCAGCAGGCACAAATACTTGGTTCAATCCTCTCCTCGGGGATGAATGTCTATGTAATGCATACTAATTTTGATCATGCATGTGGAGGAATCAATGACACACTGGCATCCTGTCTTGGGTTAAAAAACGTAAAACAGATGTCACTTGGAATTGTCGGGCAATGCAGTCACTCTATTGATGAGATTGCAGGGTTGCTGGGTGTTTCTATACGGGTACATGGTACACCT
The DNA here is from genome assembly GCA_030628325.1 of Methanomicrobiaceae archaeon. GTDB lineage: Archaea > Halobacteriota > Methanomicrobia > Methanomicrobiales > Methanomicrobiaceae > DAOVRB01. Next base: position 579 of record DAOVRB010000118.1, read on the forward strand.
GATGACCCGGGTTGCCTTGCAGTTGTCGGGGGGAGCGGTTTTGACCCTGTACTGATGGAAGAAGCAGTTTCACTTGGCGCAGATGCCTTTTTGTCTGCAGAACTAAAGCATAGTATAGCCCGTGAAGCACCCCTTCTTCTCCTTGAGGCAACACATTACGCACTTGAGGCTCCCGGCATGAGGGCGCTTGGTGAACGAAATGGCTGGGAATATATTGATGACCCGCCTTTAATGATAACAACCCCATGAGTTCGATCTGGAAGAAATTACAAAGCGCAGATAGCATCACACCAGCGTTAAGGGACGAAATAATCCGTGAGTATGGGGTTCGTGGAAAAAAAGCACTTGATGCACTTATAGGTGGGAATGTTCGAAAATATCTCGATTTTTTTGTAGTTACAGGTACCAGTGGTGAATATGTGGTTGAGGATGATTTCTGTACATGCAGTGGTTTTTGTTTCAGGAAAGGGGAATGCTCGCATATCATCGCTGTCCGGATTGCGATTGCAATGAACTGGTATGAAACAGTTCCCTTCTGGTATCAGGACAGGCTGGCCTGTGAGTGAAACAGATTCTCTCTGGTGTCAGGAAATACCGGATATATGTGTGAAATAGATCAGGTACCTGGACAGACCTGATATGTGAGTGAAAAAAGCAAACAATCTTTACAGTTTGACAAAGTACTATTTAGTTAACTACGTGATTTTCTATGCTCGAAGATGAGTGTCAGCTTGATTATTTTAAAGCTCAGGGGCTTGAAAGAAAGATCTGCAAAAAATGTGGGGCCGCATTCTGGACACGCGACCCCAAACGCGAACTCTGCGGAGATGCACCCTGTGAGACATACAATTTTATTGGAAATCCTATATTCAGGCCACATTCTCTGGATGAAATGCGAGAGGCATATCTCTCATTTTTTGAGCAGCATGGTCATACGCGGATTGGGCGATATCCTGTTGCGGCAAGATGGAGAGATGATATTTACCTGACTATTGCCTCAATTGCTGATTTTCAGCCCTATGTCACAAGTGGCGAAGTCCCGCCTCCTGCAAACCCATTGACCATATCTCAGCCATGTATCCGTTTAAATGACCTTGCCTCGGTTGGGAGATCCGGCAGACATCTGACTACTTTTGAGATGATGGCACATCATGCTTTCAACTCTGATGAAAAGGAGATCTATTGGAAGGATCGGACTGTTGAATTATGCGATATGTTTCTTGAGCACATTGGTGCTGACCTGAATGCAGTGACGTATAAGGAGCACCCATGGATTGGTGGCGGTAACGCAGGACCCAGTGTTGAAATTCTTATAGGCGGTCTTGAGGTTGCGACTCTTGTGTTTATGAGCCTCGGGAAAAAACCGAATGGCAAAAGTCCGGTTGATCTTGATGGTGATATATTCTACCCGATGGATACATGGATTGTGGATACCGGATACGGACTTGAACGTCTGGTATGGGCTTCAAAGGGTTCTCCAACCATTTATGATGCGGTTTTCCCTGAGATGGTTAGCAGACTGATGGCATCTGCAGGTATTGAAGACCTGCTGGAGCAACCTGAGTTTACTAAAATTCTCGGGCTGAATGCAAAATATGCCGGTCTTATGGATATCTCCGGGTCGAATCTTGATGAAATGAGAAAAAAGGTCGCAGACAATATTGGTGTTTCATACCAGAAACTGCAGTCGATTATGGGGCCTATTGAGCGTGTGTATGCGATTGCTGATCATACCCGGTGTCTTGCATATATGCTTGGAGATTGTATTGTCCCCTCAAATGTGCAGGAGGGTTATCTTGCACGTCTTGTCCTGCGCAGAACCCTGCGCATGATGCAGGAACTTAAGATGGACGAGAACCTTGCAGACCTCATCGAAGCACAGATGGAGTCTGTCGGCATGGATGGATTTGAGCAGGATATCAGTGTGGTTCGTGAGATTGTCGCAAACGAGATTGTCAAATACGAACATACAATGGAACGCGGGGCACGGATTGTCCGGAAACTTGCTATTTCATATAAAAATAAGAATGAACCGGTTCCTCTTAAAGAACTCATCACTCTGTATGATTCACACGGCATTCCGCCTGAAATTGTGCAGGACATTGCCTCCTCCGAGGGTGCAGAGGTGGAATTCCCTGATGATTTTTACTCACAAATTGCCGATGTCCATTCTGAGTCTGAAAAGACTGTGCCTAAAGATCCCTTTGCAGCATACAGGGAGAGGTTAGAAGCTCTGCCCGCTACAAAGAAGATCTATTATGAACAGCCCGGGGATGTTGAGTTTGAGGCAATTGTCCTCGACCAGTTTGATAAATATATTGTCCTTGATCAGTCTCTTTTCTATCCGGAAGGTGGTGGTCAGCCTGCAGATGTCGGAACTCTTGTGAGTGAAGATAATATGGTGCAGGTTGATAATACTACCAAACAGGGAGAAGTGATCCTGCACAGGATTGAAGGTGGCAGCCTCAGACGCGGTGACAGGGTGAAAGGTCTTATTGATGAAGAGCACCGCAGGACTATGATGCGGCATCATACTGCGACACATGTTCTTCTCCATGCTGCCCGTGAGGTGCTTGGACGGCACATTCACCAGGCAGGTGCCCAGAAAGGTGTCGAAAGTTCCCGCATTGACATCCGGCATTTCAAGCATATTACACCTGAAGAGCTTGTAAAGATTGAGATTGCGGCGAACCGCATGGTTCTTGATGATGTGCTGGTTTACACAGACTGGGAGAGTCGGACGAAAGCCGAGCAAAAGTATGGGTTTGACCTGTACCAGGGTGGTGTTCCTCCTGGTTCTGAAATCCGTATTGTGCGTGTCTGTGGTGATGTGCAAGCCTGTGCCGGAACTCACTGCAGGAGTACCGGGGAGATAGGTTCTATCAAGATTATCCGTATTGAACACATTCAGGACGGTATAGAGCGTCTGGAATTTGCAGCAGGTAAAGCTGCGATTTCATATATGCAGGGGGTTGAAAAGCTCCTTGATAGTGCTGCAGGGACTCTTAGTGTGCAGCGTGAGAATCTGCCTTCTGCAGTAGACCGGTTTTTTACTGAATGGAAAGAGCAGAGAAAGGAGATTGAACACCTCCGTACCAAACTTGCCGGGCTTGAGAAGAAACAGCTGAGTGGTGATGAGATAAACGGTGTTTTGGTTCTGGTGCATAGAGTTGATGCATCGCCAAAGGAACTTGTTTCCATTGCGACAGAAATTGCAAATGACGGTGGTGTCTGTCTTGTCGCAGGTGGTGATGACCGCATTCATGTTGTCGTTGCGTCAGGTGTTAGTGCAGTTAATGCCAGCGATGTGCTAAAAGAGGTCTGTGGTATTCTTGGTGGCAGGGGCGGTGGAAAACCCGGTCTGGCACAGGGAAACGGCACTGACAGGAGTAAACTAAAAGATGCTCTTATTACAGGAAAGGAACTGATTACTGGTATGCTTAATGCCTGACAGTGTGGTTCTGCTTGAGCCCGGTGACGATCGGGCAAAAAAAATCGGCCGGGCGATGGCAAACCGTACTGCAGGTGATGTTCTCAGTCTTCTGAAAGGAGAGGAACACACTCTTTCGGAAATATCCGATACACTTGGCCTTCCAATGACTTCAGTCAAATACCATATGGAAAATCTTCTCGATGCAGGTATGATTGAGATTGTGCGGGAAAAATACAGTGAGAAGGGCAGGGAGGTTAAGGTCTATGGTGTCTGCAACCAGATTATTATAATGTCCCCCGGTTCAAAGGATATTAAATCCCTCCTTCTGAAGTATATCTCACTTTTTGGAATTATTCTTCTGGCAACTGTAATGATCAGTGTTATTTCACCTGTCCTTATGCAGGGGATTTCGCAGACAGGCGGGGGAGAACTGGTGGCATATAGTGGTGTTCCTGCTGTGGATGTGACACAGGTCTATGATGGAGCCGGAATACCTGATATGACAGTTGCACCCACTGTGGGGGTGACTGTCCCTGTGACAGAAACTTCTCCTGTAACGGGAACTCTGCCTGTAATAAGTGCTGTTGGCGATAACATGGTCGTGCCTGAGACGGGTCTTATGAAGGGGGCAGACGAACTCAAATCCCAGCCCCAGTCTCAACTCCGTCTGCCAGCGGCGACTCCGTCCGAAGGGTATGGTGAGTCCGGAGCATTGGAATCACCGGTACATGGTTTTGTATTGGCATTCTTCTCAGGCGGTTGTCTTGTCCTCCTGTTGATGATGATCTATGAATTCATTTTATTTTACAGGGAAAAACAAACATAATTCTGATTTCACACCCCTGTCTGTAAATGGTCACTAAAAAGTATACAACTTTTTGCCAAAATGGTCATTAAAAAATGCCCACCTCAGTAACACTGGCAGTAAATGAAACTGCCTGAAATGACATACTCACAGAGGTGAAGAA
>DAOVRB010000237.1 GCA_030628325.1 Methanomicrobiaceae archaeon
GTCAGAAGAGAAGTATTGGCATGGCAGGAATTCAGAAATAACAAAGACTCAAAAGTTAATTGGCAATTCACAACAGAAGATGCAAGAATAAAATTGCACAGGCTTTATCCGACATTAGATGATTGACGGAACACTAGTGGGAGTCAGAATTTTTCTCACAGCGGGAATGCGTGTGAATACGGCCTGTATGGATCTAATAGTGAGTGTCTGTTATCATTTTGTGCAGAATAGAACACAAAATACAATTTCCTCATGCCTGAAAACAGATGCCGGGAAAATATTGTAATCTAAAAAATGAAGAAATTATTTCATAGCGAATCCAGGCTTATGCCGCTGAATTCTTCAGAGAGATTCTGAATCTCCTTTACACCAAACGCGGTCTGTACCGATTGCATATCAATTTCAATTGCAGCGTCACAGACATAATCAAGAATATCTATCGAAAGCTCACGCTTTTGTTTGCTTTTCTTCATCTGGCCGAGCAGGAATGCCATTCTTTCAGGAGATTCTGTCCGGAGTTTGGCAAGGCTCACCACACACATGTAGATCCTTGTCAGGTTCCTGTCAGGTCCGGTAATACTTTCAAAGAAATTTTTTATGACCTGTGCCTGAAAAACCTCTCCACTCATGGTAAATCAATACTTTGTTTATTTACTTAAATGTTTTTTGGGTGATCCCGAAAAAAAGGGTCATTTATTTGTTGAAACAATCTTGATGACATCTCTGTCAACCAGTTCGTGATTTTCCTTTATGCGCATTTTTTTCTTTGCATCAACTGCATAGAGGAAACCGTCACCAATATCGGAATGTACCTGGTATGCCAGGTCATGCGGGGTTGATCCGCGTTTCATCAGGAATGCATCAGGAAGCACTTTCCCCTGTCCGTCACAATACCTGTTTTCATCCTCTACAGGATAGATCACAATATAATTCAGCAGGTCAAAGACCACATGGTTGACTGCCTGCTGAACACCTGTTCCTCCAAAGTGAGTGATATATTCTTTAAGAGCTCCAAGTCCTTTTTTCTGGGCTTCACTGAGTCCGGCATTTTTTCTGATAGTAAAATCAGTGTCCCCGGGTACATAACTGATAAATTTCCCTTCTTCTGCCTTCCTGAGAGCAAGTTCACTTGCCGCGCTTGCAAGAGAGATATTTGCTCCTTTCAGTTTTTCAAGGGTCTTTTCCGGTGCCTGATCTGCTTTATTTGCGACGACGACCATCGGTTTGCTGATTCTTACCAGATGTTTGCAGAACTGGATTAATTCTTCTTTAGTGCATGTTTTGAAAGTGATTCCTGATTTAATTTCGGCGTCTCTGATATGGTTATAAGTCATCCCGAGACCGGCAAACTGGTCTGCAATAGCGTCATGTACTGAGAATGTTTTTTGCTGGGCAGATCTCTGGATTCTTGGCCAGTTATTTTCCAGAATGCCATATATCCACATGGTCATTTCGTGTTCGACAAATTCAATGTCCTGTATTGGATCATGTGAACCTAAATCAACCGGGTTTCCTTCACTGTCTGTCGCACCGCTTGCATCAATAATGTGCAGGATGGCATCCGCCTGCCTGAGATTGTCAAGGAACTGGTTTCCAAGACCACGTCCCTGGTGTGCATCGGGAACAAGTCCGGCAACATCTATCATACTAATCGGGATGAATCTGATCCCTTTGTAACATTGTGTGCATTCAATCTTCAGTTCAGTGCACGGGCACCTGGCACGTACATATGCAACGCCATGGTTTGCATCAATGGTTGTAAACGGGTAGTTCGCAATCTCGACCGGCGCCATAGTTACTGCCGAGAAAAAAGTGGATTTTCCACAATTTGGTTTTCCAGCAATCGCAAGTGTAATCATTTATTTTATCTCCTAAACCTGTATGACCTGACTAGTAAATTACTGGGTTTATGTACTATTTAGTTTTTGTAAATTTCACATGAAAAAGACTGTTCTCATTTTGCTCATATAGTGTCTGACACAACGTAGGTCATGCACGTTTTTTTCAGAGTCAGTTTCGGAGTACACTATATGCTAATAATGTAGCAGTTACTAATCTGATATTATGAGTTACTCAACGGAAAAGACGTACTACTTTAGTGCTCCTGGTCCGGAAAATACCGGGGATGCAGCAAAAATTGCCGTTGAACGTGCACTGGCTCTCGGTATTGACAAAATTGTTGTTGCCAGCAACACAGGAGAGACCGCATTTGAATTTTTAAAAGCAATGAAAGATACGAATCTCTCCCTTGTTGTTGTGACCCATGTGGTTGGTTTCCGCGAACCGGGTGTAGCAGAATTTCCTGAGGAAAATGCAGAGAAACTGCGGGCCGAAGGTGTTACAATTGTTACCGGTACCCATGTGTTGTCCGGTCTTGAACGTGCAATCTCACGCAGTCCTAAAATAGGTGGGGGTTCCAGAACTGAGGCAATTGCCGAGGCACTGCGCAGGATTGTTGCTGTTGGCCTGAAAGTTGCGGTTGAATGTGTTCTTATTGCAACGGATCAGGGTGTTTTGGGGGTGGATGAGGAAGTTATTGCAGTTGGTGGTACGGCCCGGGGTGCTGACACTGTCTGTGTAATTAAGCCGTCACACACCGCATCGTTCTTTGACCTGCAGGTCAGAGAAATCGTGGGAATGCCGAGGAATCGTTGAAAATGGTATTTAAGTCTCTGAGTGAGGCATTTAGCCTTCTTAAAAGCACCCCGTCCCTGTGGATAACCGGGCTTGTAACAGGGATTATTTCAGGCTTTTGGATCCTTATATCTGCTTTTGCAGGTACCTTTTTCGGCGAAAAAGTAATGATTGCCGGATTACTTATAATGCCTTTACTGGTTGGAGGTACATACGGGGCAGTAAAATCCGGGCAGACGGGAATTTCAGCCTATTTTAAAGAAGGACTCAGGAACTATTTCCGGATTTTAATATCATCTGTACTGATACTTTTTGTGGCAGTTCTGACGGCTTTTTTTGTCATGCTGCCGCTTCAGATCCTGGGTGTACAGGCGGCTGTCGATCTTGTGTTTATGGTGATGATGGGGGTAATTGTGCCCATTGTTTTCTTCACGTTCTTTTATGACGCCGCCATTGTTTTTGAAGACTGTAATGTGCTTGATTCAATAAAGAGGAGTGTCGAATTTGTGCGGGTAAAATTTGTACAGGTTCTTGGTTTCTTCTTTATTATGATACTGATAGCCGTTGTGATCTTCGCAGGTGCAATGATATTGTGGTCTGCAGTCCTTGCCGGGCAGCTTGAACCCTTAA
>DAOVRB010000201.1 GCA_030628325.1 Methanomicrobiaceae archaeon
AAGTCAGAAAAAGAGTTCTAAAATGGGTTTTTTTAAGGACGTCATAAACAAAGTGAAAGATAATTTGTGAACTCCCATTGATCTGGATACATCGCGGTTTTACGCGTGTTTTCAGGCTGAATCTCATTTTTTAAATTTTGAGAGATATTCCCTCAGTTCTGAAAGATATATCTCCATATGCAGACTCCCCTGGCTAAAATTCAGATCTTTTTGCAGATTTGCTTTGATTAAGTTATCTGAGGGTAATATTTTCACTTTTACTCCGGTTTTTTCAACTGCACGTTCCATTGCAATCCTGAAATCCCCCAGACAAAACGCAATACGGTGGGTATAGTTATCTTTTGTCTTTATCAGGTATTCTGCCACTCTTTCGGTTTCAATTTCGATAAAATCCCTTTTTATTCGTGGATCTTTCACCTTTCCGAGCATGAAACGGTAATTTACAAAAGGGTACATAAGTTCAAGTTCACGTGGTATTACACCGCAGGTTCCAAAAACAACGATATGAACCTGCTCAGAACGAAGTTTAAAAAATATTTCCCTGTCAAATATCCTGTGGCTGGGACTCTGACTGAACGGTTTTTTCATGGCACAGGGAAGGAATATACAAATCTCACGATTCAGTATGGTATAACTGTCAATGATAAACCTGTGTGCATCTTCAAAATCCGGATGATAAAAAACAGGAGTTGTCAGGACAATCTGGTTATTATTGCAATGTTTCATGGCTCACCTATTTGAACGAGTCAGTCCCATTAATATTAGATGAAACTGCTCTTTGAGCTGTCGGGTGAACACCCGGAAATGCCGTTTGCTGAACTGGAATGTGTGGGCAGGGTTATTGACAGGCGCACACAGGTAGCAATCGCTGAATGTCCGGACCCTGCTAAAACAGAAAGGTTATCTCTGACACATGTTGTCATGGAATATCTTGGAGAGTGTGATGCATCAAAAAAAGGTCTGGAAAGCCTTCTAAAGAGACTTGATATCCATTCTCCGGGAACGTTTGCCGGGCGTGTCAAAAAAATGAATGATTCTCCCATCAAAGACAGCCAGTTGGAACTTGAACGTACCATTGGTTCATATATTAACGGTACAGTTTCATTAAAGTCACCTGAAGTCGAGTTCAGGGCGATTTTTTCTGCAGATAAATGTTATTTCGGACGTGTAATCAGAAAAATTGACAGGGGGGGGTATGCATACAGAAATCCGATGCGGAGAGCATTTTTCCATCCAGGTGTAATGATGCCCATTATTGCCCGGGCTCTTGTTAATTTATCTCTTGTTAAAGAAGGAGAGCTGCTTTTTGATCCATTCTGTGGTACCGGTGGTGTATTACTTGAAGGACAATTAATTAAGAGTAATATTCTGGGGATGGATATGGACCGGGAGATGGTTGCAGGAGGACGTTGTAACCTTCCATCTACGGATATTATAATTGCCGACGCAACAGCAATTCCACTTGTAGCGAATAGTGTGGATGCAGTTGTTACTGACCTCCCATACGGACAGTCCGTCTGTATTAAAGCAGATAGTATGGCTGGTTTATATGAGGATTCACTATCAGAGATACGCCGTGTGTTAAAACCAGAACGGCGGGCGGTAGTTGTCACACATCTTGATATTGCCAGGATTGCAGAGAAAGAATTTAAAATTGTTCAGTTCCATAGTCAGAGGGTACATAAAAGCCTTACAAGAAGAATTATGGTTCTTGAATAACTGTTATCAAAAAATAAAAGAAAACAATCAATAAATATTAAAAGAGAGATTATGACAATACCTGATTGATGTGGACATATATAATATACTGATTTGATTAAATGATAAAAAATAAAATAGGTATGATAACCTGGCTGAGAGATAATTTTCCAGAATCAAAGCCAGGAACAGAAATATCACGAAAAGCTGTGCGTCATCTGAAAAAAAATGAAAAAAAACAGTTGTTTTCAGATGAAATCTCACAGATGCGGGCTGCTGAAGGGAGATGGTATGAATCACTTATCTATGAACAGGTACTTGAACTCTCATTGAAATCCCCTGAGATTAAATATGTCGTCAGAAAAGGCGCAGATGCACCATACCCACCAATTCCAATTAAACCGGGTCAGAATGGCTTGTTTTATTCAAACCGTGGCGATATAAATATCAGGGGGAACGGACAGGATATCGCAGAAGTAGACCTGCTCATAATTGACAAAAATGACCAGATTGGATTTGCTGAGATTGTTACATCTTCTTCTGACCTGAAAGAATTTGAAGATGAGGTATTATACAAAAAAAGACTGTTGGGTTACCTCTTTGGTCAGATCACAGTTCCATTCATACTTTTTTCTTCTGTGGATATTTCACGTTCATCAATAATCCTTCGCCTTACACGCGAAACAGAAAGTGTTTTAATTGTAACCAGAACATGCGAGGAGTTAAAATCCGGTCTGAACAGGTCTGCTATAAAGGGACTCGCAAGGAAACCTGTCACTCATAAAAAATTAGTTGACCTCGTCAGTCTTCAACCCAAAAGACCATTTGATTATAAAAAAGTTCATGATCTACGACGGGATAAGGTAATGAATGCAATACTGTCCGGTGAAAAAATAGAACAGTTCAATAAAAAAGATGAAATCCCCCCGCTTTCTAAAAAAATATTATTTGGGGCACTGTACCCGTCAGGTATTAAAGCTCTGATGAAAGATCTCTCTTTCTCAGTGAAAGATAAGATATATACGTCTGAAAATATCAGGAAAGATTTTACAAAAATTATTCTTGCCGTAGATCTCCCGGGTTATGAACCGATAATTTACCTTCGTTCAAGACATAAAAAGGAATATCTTAAAGTAGTTCAGAAAAAATCAGGAGGTTTCCGTGCAGAAAGTAAACGGACTCCAAGGATGACAGGATTTTTTGTCTGGCTTGAATCACTTGAACCTGTTCTTGGATCACGGATAACCAGGAAATATGCTGAAAGTTTTATGAAATCCAAATAAATTTTATTTATAGTGACGAATTTTTTTGAAGTCAAAGATATGTATATATCTTTTTGTGCAGGAGTATATCCTGATAAACATGAAAGTGAAAGTAGCAGTCATTGCCGCCGCACTTATGCTCCTTTGTGCGGCCATAGTTGGCCCTGTAACGGCGGCAGTCGAAAATACCGATGATAAGATCATCCATGTATCGGGCGTAGGCAAGGTAACAACAACTCCGGACCGTGCCATAATTTCCCTTGCAGTTGAAACAGAAAATGCTGATGTAAAGGTGGCACAGCAGGAAAACGCCGTAAAGATGGACAAATCTATCAATGCTCTGAAAGCTCTGGGCCCTGACATAGAACTCAAGACCACCGGATATAAAATATATCCAAAATCCATTAATCCTGAGAGTAAACTTCCATGGGACCAACAGAAGAAAGTCTATCAGGTGACAAATACACTTCTTGTAACAGTGAAGAACGTTGACCTTGCCGGTTCTGTTATAGACACAGCTATCAAAAACGGTGCAAACAAGGTGAACTACATCTCATTCACTCTAAGTGATGAAAAAGAGCATGAGCTTCGCTCACAGGCTCTGACAGCAGCAGTAAAACAGGCACGTTTTGATGCTGATGCAGTTGCAGGTGCACTGAGTGTGAAAATTATTGGTGTAAAGGATGTCAATGTCGGTGGAAGTTACAC
>DAOVRB010000284.1 GCA_030628325.1 Methanomicrobiaceae archaeon
AACTTCTGCGTGTAAGCTGCCGCAACTGTGGACGTATTCTTCTTTCACCCGAAGAAATTCACAAGGTACTGGGTCCCGAAAATGAGCGCAATGAGGATGTCATCACTGAAAAAGATATCAAGAAGGAACGTGTTTGTCCGTATTGTAGTGACCATCAGTTAAAAATAAATTTTGAAAAGCCAACAACGTTCTCTGAGGTTTGGGTAGGGGAAGACGGGAAGAAAACAGAACATAAACTAACCCCTGCGGATATCCGGGCACGCCTTGAGAAGATTCCCGGAGAGGATCTTCGTCTTCTTGGCATAAATCCTGCTGTGGCAAGACCAGAGTGGACTCTTCTGACAGTACTTCCTGTGCCACCTGTCACTATGCGTCCGTCAATTATTCTTGAGAACGGACAGCGTTCAGAGGATGACCTGACACATAAACTTGTGGATATTATCCGTATTAATCAACGGTTTAAGGAGAATCAGGATGTCGGAGCACCACAATTAATTATTGAGGATCTCTGGGAACTTCTGCAATATCACATAACCACATATCTTGACAATGAAGTTGCTGGTTGTCCACCTGCGCGTCACCGTAGTGGAAGACCGTTAAAAACAATTTCACAGAGGCTTAAAGGAAAGGACGGCCGTTTCCGTGGTTCACTTTCTGGAAAGCGTGTGAATTTCTCATCACGTACTGTTATTTCACCTGATCCAAATCTGAGTATTGGTGAAGTGGGGATTCCTCTTGCAATAGCAAATGAGATGACTGTACCAATTCGTGTGACGACCTTTAACATCGAAGAGATTCGGAGCATAGCTCTCAATGGTCCGGTAAGACCAGCAATCACTTTACCTTGTGGTGCAAACTATGCAATCAGGCCTGATAACCGCCGTATTCGTCTTACAGAACAGACGAAGGAAGCCATAGCTGAGATGCTTGAACCAGGTTGGTCTGTTGATCGTCATCTTAGAAATGGTGATGTCGTATTATTCAACCGTCAGCCATCTCTGCACAGGATGAGTATTATGTCTCATCGTGTTGTATTAATGGATGGGAAAACATTCAGGCTTAACCCGGCAGTATGTCCGCCGTACAACGCTGATTTTGACGGTGATGAAATGAATCTGCATGTGCCCCAGACTGAAGAGGCACGTGCAGAAGCTCATCTGCTTACGAATGTGTATGAAAATATCCTGTCACCACGTTTTGGTGGTCCGATTATCGGAGGTATTCACGATCACATATCAGGTATTTTTATCCTGACACACGGACTTCGCTGGTTTGACAAGTCAGATTTTCTATATCTGCTAAGGTCAAACACACCCGAGCACCTGCCACCTGCCGGTAAGATAGAGGATGGAAAAGAGTACTGGTCTAACAAACAGGTATTCTCAATGATATTGCCTGATGACCTTAACATGTTCTATATGGCGAGTTCCTGTATTAACTGTGAGGTTTGTAAAAAAGAAGACTGTGAACGTGATGCCTATGTTAAGATCATTGACGGACAACTGATCTGCGGGACAATTGATAAAAAATCCATCGGTGCTTTTGACGGAACTATTCTGCAGCGCATTATTCGTCAGTATGATCTGAGACGCGGGTCACAGTTTGTTGATGATGTAACCATGTTATCAATCCGGGGTATCATGTACAACGGTTTCTCATTTGGTATTGATGATGAAGATCTATCAAAGACTGAATATGGCCAGATTGATGAAGTGCTTACAGGGGCAGAAGATGATGTTCAGCGTCGTATCAGGATTTATGAAGAGGGGCAGCTTGAACCGATGCCGGGACGTACACTTGAGGAAACACTTGAGATGCAGATCATGCAGGTACTTGGCAAGGCCCGTGACCGTACTGGTGACATTGCAGGGCGGCACTTAGGTCTTTCCAACAGTGCTGTGGTAATGGCGGTCAGTGGTGCCCGTGGTTCAATGTTGAACCTGACACAGATGGCAGGTTGTATTGGCCAGCAGGCAGTGCGTGGTGAACGTATTACCCGTGGTTATGATGGTCGTACACTACCGCACTTTAAGAAGGGAGACCGTGCTGCAGATGCACACGGTTTTGTCAGAAACAGTTACAAAAGTGGCCTGACACCAACAGAATTTTTCTTCCACGCAATAGGTGGTCGTGAAGGTCTTGTGGATACTGCTGTTCGTACATCACAGAGTGGTTACTTACAACGAAGAATGATCAATGCACTGCAGGATCTCAAAGTTGCATACGATAGTACTGTCCGTACAACCAGTGGGCGTGTTATCCAGTTTAAGTATGGTGAAGACGGGACTGACCCGGCAAAGAGTTGTATCGGCAATCCTGTTGATGTAAAGGGTATTGTTGAAAATGTTCTCAGGGAGGAAGTCTGATGGAAGTATATATGGAGGAGCAGATTGAGGCTGCAGATCTGCCTGAGGCGACTAAAACTAACCTGATGAAATCTATTGGTGACAGGGAGATTACGAGGGAGCAGTTTGAAGACATTTTCAGACAGGTCCTTAAAGAGTTTGAAATGACCCGTATTGAACCGTGTGAGGCTGTAGGAATTATTGCTGCCCAGTCTATAGGAGAACCAGGCACACAGATGACTATGCGTACATTTCACTATGCAGGTGTAGCTGAAATTAACGTTACTCTTGGACTTCCACGTCTGATAGAAATTGTGGATGCGAGGAAAAACCCGAGTACTCCAACTATGACGATCTATCTTGCGGAAGAATATTCTTCAAACCGCGATAAAGCCCGCGATGTCAGCTGGCAGATTGAAGCCGCACCGCTTCATGAGTTTGGAGATATTACCATTGATATGGT
>DAOVRB010000246.1 GCA_030628325.1 Methanomicrobiaceae archaeon
CTCCTATGGCATCAATTTCATCAATAAATATTATAGCAGGGGCATCTCGTTTTGCCATTTCAAAGAGTTCACGTACAAGCCTTGCCCCTTCACCAATATATTTCTGAACGAGTTCCGAACCGACAACACGCAGGAATTTTGCATTTGTTTCATGCGCTACTGCACGTGCCAGAAGAGTTTTTCCAGTACCTGGAGCGCCATAAAGCAGTACACCCCTGGGTGCGTCTATCCCTACTGCTTCAAATAGTTCAGGTCGCTTCAGTGGTAATTCCACTGCTTCTCTGATTTCATTAATTTGTTCATCAAGGCCACCAATTTCAGAGTATGTTTCAGAAGGTGAGGTATCTACTTCCATCCCATAGATTTGTGAATCATATGACTGTGGCAGTATCTCAACTATTGATAATGACTGCTGGTTAAGAGTGCAGCGGACACCTGCTTTAAGCATATCCGGGTCTACAAAATTAGATGCCCGAACCATAAACCGCGGACCGGCACTTGACTGAATTACCACCCTGTTTTCACTGACTACATCAGTGATAGTTCCAATGATCAGTGGCGGACTGCGTAGCTTCTCGATTTCACTTTTTAATTTTCTGATATCTCTTTCGTATCTTTTTTTCTGGGAATCAACATATCTTTTTCCAGTTTCGAGCTGTCGTATCTGCTCCCTGAGTTGAATATTACGGTTTTCAAGATTGGAGATCCTGTCAAGTAAATATTTAACAATGTCCTCCTTATTTTGAGGATTAGGAGCCTGCCCCGTATTTTCTCCCATATTCTCCATCAAATAGATATATAGGTTTATATCAATATATAGTTGTTTGGGATTTATTATGGCTGAATGTGAAGTTTGTGGGACAAATATTCGTGGAGAGTCCAGATTAGTCCGTATTGACGGTGCACCGATGAAAGTGTGCAGTAAATGCGCCCGTCTGGGTACTGAAATTCAGCAACCCGGTTCTTCACGTCCTCAGAGTAGCGGGGTCATGAGACGTAGTCCGGGCGTTTCGTCTGCTCCCAAAAAAAGAGTTCCAAGGGATATCCTTGATTTTATGGACGGCGAAATTGTTGATGATTTTAGTGAACGTATCCGTGATGCAAGGAGAGAAAAAGGCTGGTCACAAAAAGATCTTGCTTTGAGGTTAAAGGAAAAAGAGGGACTTATCAAGAAGATTGAGAAAGGGATGATCCCTGAGGAAAATGTAAGGAAAAAAATTGAACATATGCTTGAGATCAGTTTAATTGATTCATTTAAGGAAAAAGTCCAGTCAGGCAAGGGCAGCAAAATAGTCACCACACTTGGTGATGTAATGAATTTTAAGAAAGAAGGACAGAGATAATTGTATATTTTACTGTGTAAATTACTTTGTGATTTGTCATCAAATAGTGCGTGACCTTGAGAGGTCATGCACGTTTACTGTGAAAACAGCGCCAGGGATTTTATCTCCCAGGCACGTTTTCTGAAAACTTTTTTCCATTACATTTTAATTTAATTTCAGATTTGTGGAGAAATAAAATATAGTTATACTTATGTATAGTGTACACCAGGGGGAATCAGTTGTGAAATCACCACTTATTATAATCAATTTTAAGACATATAATGAAGGATTTGGCAATAATGCTCATCAGATAGCACATAGTGCTGAAATTGTTGGTCAGGAGAGTGGAGTAACAATCGGCGTTGCGCCGAATTACATGGAACTTCACCCCATAAGCATGCACTATGCAATACCCGTTTATGCCCAGCATGTAGATGGAATAGAACCGGGTGCCAGTACCGGACATATTCTTCCTGAGGCTGTAAAGCTTGCCGGTGCCAGTGGGACACTAATTAACCACTCTGAACGTCGTCTTACACTGGCTGACGTAGAGGCAAGTGTAAAAGCAGCAAAAAGAGCAGACCTGCAGACAATTGTCTGTACAAATAATACTGCCACAAGTGCGGCGGCTGCAGTATTTTTACCGGATTATGTCGCAATAGAACCGCCTGAACTGATTGGAACCGGAGTGTCGGTATCAAAGGCAGATCCCGGAATAATTGAGAGTTCAGTTGCAGCAGTGAAAAAGATTAATCCTGATGTGAAAATACTTGCAGGTGCAGGTATTAATTCAGGTGAATGTGTAAAAACAGCTGTTGATCTGGGAACAGATGGTGTACTTCTTGCCTCAGGTGTTGTCAAAGCCAGAGATCCTGTAGAAGTCCTGCGTGATCTGGTTTCATTACTGTAATTTCAGGTTATTAATGAGATCAGATCGTGTTTTGTAATTACACCTTTTACTTTTCCCTTTTCGAGAACCAGTATGGCATGATGATAATGAAGCATATGTACAATCGTATCCACGTCAACTAATGGTGAAACTGTTGGAAAACTGTCTTCCATGATATTCTCAACAGTGTGTTCATGTGTTTTCTGAATTTTTCCCTCTTCCATTGCATTAATTATTGCAGATTCGGAAATACATCCGATAGGTACGCCATTGTTTATCACCGGGAGTTGGGAGATGCCATTATTTTCCATTATCTCAACAGTCTTTGTAACAGACTCGGTGGGTGAAACACAGATGACAGGTGTATGCATAAGATCTGATGCTGTAATTATTGATTTCTCTGCAGACTGCAGGACATCTACTATTTTTAACAGCGTACTTACTCTTGGATCTACCGTACCTGACTCAATTCGTGCAATCATCGACTGGCTGAGAGAGCTTCTCTCTGCCACTTCTGATTGACGAAGCCCGAGTTTTAGACGTTTTCCCCTTATTTCTGCAGGTGTTGGTATATGCATTTCATTATTGATGGTGATTTAAGTGGAAAAAACTATGCAGAGTAATGATGGAAATCAGAGAGTATGTCAAATCCATTCTGAACTGATTTGGCAGACTGCGCGTAAAGATAAAAATTGGTTTTTTCTGCCAGTTTATGATTTTTCAATTATCCCCTTAACTCTACCAACACGCCCATCTTTCAACCTCACTTTAATCCCATGAGGATGAACTGATGATTTTGTGAGAATTTCCAGAACAACTCCTCTCGTCAGTTTACCATTGCGCTGATCCTGCTTTTGTACAATATCAACAATATATCCGGGTTTAATTGATTTTCTCTCTCCCGGGCCTGTATTTGGATTCATAGATCTGATATAATATTTTAGAAAGTTTTAGCTAAAACGTGCATGACGCGTAAGCGGTTAGGCA